>CAMWUV010000128.1 GCA_947177535.1 uncultured Mycoplasma sp. | reverse complement strand
AAGTTGTAATATTCTAAATCATAAACTGAGTCCTCTGAAAATATTTCATTACTTTCATCAAGTTTATATTTTTCTCTTATTTCTGAACTTACTTTTGGATATGATCATATTTTTAATGATTGATCAAATAATAAATTAGCCCTTTCTTTAATTTTTTCAATATTTCAACTATCTTGCAAATTAATATATTTATTTAATCAAATGTTAGTGTCTAAAAAACCACCATTCATATTTTTTTTATTTAAAAAAATATCATTACTCATTTCTGAGTTATATTTAGTAAAAGTTATGTTACCAATAGTTTGAACTCACTCATTTCAATCATTTTTTCAATTTTCACCTAACTCTTTTTTTCATTCATAAGGTAAGTTATCTCCTTGTGGCATAATGTGCTCTAAAGTAGCTTTTTTTGTTATGTTAGAAAACTCATTATTTTTTCAATTTGAAAATGATTCTAATATTTGTAGTATTTCTTTTTTATTTCTCATTAAGTAAAAATCTTTTTTAATAAATCTTTCTTTGAATTCATCATCAGTAGGAAAAAATGACTTTGATGTTTTTTTAATGCTTATAAATCCACTACATAATTTTTCATATCAATCATTTTCTTTAGTATATTTAACAAATTTTTCTATGACTCTGTTTATTGAATTTGATGGTAAATCACAAAACTGTCTTCTAACTACATATGATAAAAGGATATCAATTATGGATTTAATTTTTTCTTCATTTTTTCATCCAAGTTCATCACTGTAAATAAAATTTCTAATAACTTCTATAACAATTGGATTAATAGTATCATTGTTTAAAATGTTTAAAAAAAATAGAGATTTATTTATTTCGTTAGATGGTGTAGTGCAGTCTAAAATACATTTAAAAGATTTAAAATATTTATAGATATTTTGTATTTCTTCTATTTTGTGATTTTCTAAATTTTCAAATTTTTTACTATAGTAGATTTTAAATGATTGATAAATTTGATTTTCATTACAAATTTTTTCATTTTTTATTGTCAAATAATGCTTAAAAAAAATATCCATTTTTTCATGTTTTAAAAGAAAATTTTCAATTTCTTGTCAGTACTTATAATATACATTTTTTTGATTTTCTAAGTTTAAATCAAGTAAGAGAAAATTTTTAATCAAATCACCTTGATTTAAACTTAGCCCTGTTGAATTCATTGTTTCAAAAATTAACTGTGCATTATCTTTTTTTTTCTAAATTGATAGAAGCACAAATAGTGTTGTTAAAAATGTAATTTATTTCAGTTAATGAAAATTCATGCTGCTCAATTTTGCTAATAAAATATTTTAAATTTTCTACAAATATTGTTGCATTTTGTTCTGGAGTTAATTTCTCATCCCAATTCATTTTATTTTCTAGAGAATTTATAATGCTTTCAAAAATTTTTTGATCAGAGTCTATAAATTTCATTCTTGTTCTTGCTGTCGAAGAATTATTAACAATATAAATATTTTTTAAATTTTCTTTTTCTAAATCTGATAATTTTATTTTTCTTGAGCATAAAAATGAAAGAATAAAAATTGTAAGAGTTGTTAGTCTTTGTTGACCATCTATTATTGACATAACACTAACACCATCTTTTACATCAGGTTTACTGATTACTAAAGAACCCAAATAGTGTTCTTTTTTCAAGTTTTTTATTTCTAAAATATTTTCAAAAAGTTGCTCACAGTTTTTTATTTTTCAAGCATATTGTCTTTGATAAACAGGAATAAAGTATTGTGAAAAATTGCTTCCCAAAATATAAAAAATAGGTTTTTTAGAAATGTCCATTTTTATTTCCTTTTGATAAATATTGTAAAAATTTTAAACGATAAAGAAAATTAGCGAGTATTTTTCATAATTTAAATACATGTATGTACCATTTTAAAATTCACTATTTTATATAGTGTTTATTAAAATTAAAATCTAAACCAAAAATATGTAATGTGTGAAATTATAATATCTAACATAAAATAATTATTATTTTATGTTAGAAAGTTTTATTTATTTTTTTAAAATCGCTATTAATGTTAATAATAAGGGATTTATAATTTCACAAATTGAATATGATATAACTTGTAAAGGGTCACATTGTATTATGTTCAATGTTTTACTTTTGTTGCTATAGTAGTAGTTACTATCTAAATGATTTTCATCATGTTTATTTATGTTTTGTACTTTTCTTCAATGATGTAAATATATTTTTATTTTTTGTATACTTGCTCTTATACTTTCTTTGTCATCTCTGAGTAAATTTATATGTTTTTTTACAATTGTATCTAGATAGTTTATGGACTCAAAAAAGTTTAAATTTGATTTTTTTTCAAAAAAATTAACAAAAAATTTTAAAAATTTTTCAATATTTGATACAAAATTATTAAAATCTCTTCGTATTCAAATTTCATTTTGATTAAAAATCGTAACACCGTTACTTTTTTCGCAGAAATTAAAATATTCTTTTGCTTGAGGAATATAAATTTCAATAATATTTTTGTACCATGGTTTATCAC
>CAMWUV010000127.1 GCA_947177535.1 uncultured Mycoplasma sp. | reverse complement strand
AATTTGTACTACCAGTTATAGAAATATTTAAAAGTAACAATTTTTTTAATTCATCACAGCTTTTTTAATTATGGTTTAAATTAATTTTTATTTTATTTATAAAAGATTCAATATTTGAAATATTATTTCATTTTTAAAACAGTTAATTATTCTTTTGTTTTATATTAGAAAATCTAATATAAATTATTTTTTAAATAAAAAAAATAGGAAAATAAATTTCCTATTTTAAATTTTTAATGGGGCGGTTAACGGGAATTGAACCCGCGTGTGTCTGAGTCACAGTCAGATGTGTTAGCCGCTTCACCATAACCGCCATACCTAAAAATTATACATAATAATTTAGTCATTTCAAAAGGGTTTGGTAATTATTTGAATATTTAATTCCTTTGCTTTTTTTACTTTTGATTCCCCTGGTTCTTCACCTATTATTAAATAATCTGTTTTTTTAGAAACTGTAGAACTAACTTTTGCACTAAACACACTTTCAATATAATCTGTTATTTCTTTTCTAGATTTATTAAATGAACCTGAGATAACAAATGTTTTATTAATATAAATTTGCTTGTCTGCATCAACTTTAACTTTACTATATTCATTTACATAATTAAAATTAATTCCTGCTTTTTTAGCTCTTCACAATAAATCTTGATTTTTTTTATCTGAAAACCACTTAATAATTGAGCTACTTATTTTTTCACCAGTGTCACTTACTTCTTCAATTTCTTCTTTTGTAGCTAAACTTAATTCTTCAATTGACTTAAATCTTTTTGATAAAGCTTTTGCAACACTTAATCCAACATGTTTAATTCCAAGTGCTGTTAAAAATTTTTCCATAGAATTATTTTTGCTTTTTTCTATTCCGTTAACAATATTTGCAAATGACTTATCTTTGAATAAAGATCTTTCATATTCTTTCACTGTTCCATCATCATTTTTTCTTTCTAATTTTTGTTTTATATTAAAAAGAATTTCTTTTTTATTTACAAGTTCATATAAATCAATAGCATCTTTGATTACTTTATTGTCATAAAGTTTTCTAATAATAGAAACTGAAAGTCCTTCAATATTCATAGCATCTCTAGATCCAAAATATTGAATTTGTTGAATAATCTTTTCTTCACAATCATCATTTACACAATATAAATCAACTTCATCAATATTTTTAATAAGTTTACTGTTACAACTAGGACACTGTTTAGGTTCAAAAAACTTAATTTGACTACCATCTCTTTTTTCTTTAAGAGGTCTAATAATTTTTGGAATAACATCTCCTGCTTTATAAATTTCCACAATATCATTTAACATAATATCTTTATCATCAATATATTCATAGTTATGCAATGTTGCTTTTTGAACCAAACTTCCTTCTAGTAAAGTAGGTTCTAAATTTGCAATATAATTAATTCTCCCAGTTCTTCCAACAGTAACATCAATTGAATAAATTTTTGCTTGTTTAACCACTGCAGGAAATTTATATGCTATTGCCCATTTTGGAAATTTTGAAGTATAACCTATTTCTTCATAATAATTAAATTCATTTACTTTTACAACAATACCATCAATATCATATTTAAAATTTTCTCGCTCATCAGTAATTTCATCAATTCTGTTTAAAACTTCTTTAATATTTTTACAGTGTTTAATTTCTTGAGATGTTGGTAATAAATGTTTTTTTAACCATTGAATAACTTTGTATTGTTCATCTATTTTTAATTCACTTGTTTTTGGAATGAAATAAAATAATGCACTCAAATTTCTTTTTGCAGTAACTGAAGTATCTAAGTTTCTTAAAGAACCAGCAGCAGCATTTCTAGCATTTGCAAATTTTTTTATCAAAGTTGTGTCACTGTTAATTTTTTGAAATTGCTTTTTGCTAATAAAAACCTCTCCTCTAACTTCTAAATCATTAAGATAATCAATTGTTAAAGGTAAAGATTTTATTGTTTTAACATTTTCAGTAACATCCTCTCCAAATTCACCATCTCCTCTTGTTACAGCTTGAATTAATTTTCCATTTTTATATTTAACAGAAATACTTAAACCATCAATTTTTGGTTCAACTACATAACTGAAATTTGATGTTTTAATTTCTTTTTTTATATCATTATCAAATTTTAGCAAATCACTTTCGTCAAAAGCATTTGCTAAAGACATCATTGGAACATTATGTTTAACTTTATTAAATTTTTCTAAAACAAAACCCCCAATCTTTTTAGAAGGAGAGTTTAAAGAATCAAATTCTGGATATTTTTTTTCTAAATCAATTAATTCTTTTAAAGTTAAATCATATTCATAATCACTAACACTAGGATTATCTAAACCATAGTATTCATAATTATATTGATTTAATTTTTTTCTTAAATTTTCAATTTTTTTATAGATTGTTTGATCACTATTGTTTTTCATATCCAAATTATTATATTAATAAATAAAATTAAAAATTTACAAATTACAAATAAATATTGAAAAAGTAAAAAATAACATCAAAATACTATAAATACTTAATTGGAAATAATTATTA
>CAMWUV010000126.1 GCA_947177535.1 uncultured Mycoplasma sp. | reverse complement strand
TGAATATGGTGTTAAATCTATTAAAGTATTTAACACCAATTATAAAAGAGTTTTCAAACAATCAGACTTTATATTCTCTTTTGATGAATCAAAAAGATAATATTAGTTACATTATTTTAGAACTTTTTGGAGTTAATCAAAATAATGAAAATTTTAATAGTTATTTAAAATTATTTTCTGATCTTATAGGAAGTGGTAAATCATTATTAGAAATTATTGGAAATAATAATTTAGCTTTAGCAAATTTAATAGCATTGTTAATAAATGATTCAACAATTACTGGAGATATTATTTATACATATATAAAAAAAATAAATGCTAATTCAACAGATGAAGAATTAAATGAACAAAAAAATGATATTAAAGGATTAGTTTCATTTTTTACTAGTTCACAATCAACAAACATAGATACTAATTTTATTAGTAGATTGATTGATAGTGTTTTTAACAAAAATACTACTACTTTGTCATTTTTAAGTTATTTATTTGGTAGCGAATCAAATTCATTAATAAAATTACTTGCATCAAATGATGAGTCAAAATCTACTTTTGAACTTTATTTTAAATTTATTAATTTAATTGTTTCTAATCCATCAAGTTTAGTAATTACTAATTTATTATCAAATGAAGGTAGACTAGTTATTGCTGATTTATTAACTTTATCAATGGGATTTAATGCTGTACAAGGTGATACATCAAACTCATTAATCCTTTCTATTGCTAAACAAATAATTAGTCCTAATAATACGAATTTAAATTCCAATAATTTAATTAATTTATTAAAAGATACAATTGTTCCTTTACTTACTTTTTTAAGTAGCAGTCAAAATTATTCAATAACACAAGGTTTTGAAAATTTTAATTTTGAAAATCAAAAAGTTAGTTATGACTATAGAATTCTTTTTGAATTTAAAAATTCTTTTACTTTTAATTTAAATTCAATGCTTGAAATTTTACCAAAAACTTTATCTTTAGGAACTACAAATGTACCAAAAGAAATTTTAAATTATGTTTTAAAACAAAATGGAACTGCTTTACAAATTACAATTGGAGTTGGCGATAAAATTGATTTCTTATTTAGTGGAGTTGATGAAGAAATTTATTTAACACCAAAAATTTCACCAGTTTCTGGACAATATTATTTAGCTTATAGTATTCCATATAAATTAAAAATGAAATTAAATATGCCTAATATGTTTAGTTCTATATCATCATTTTATGATATTTCATTACCAGTGCTAGGTTTTGCTAGTCATCCTATAAATGATTTAATAGTTGATGTTCTTAAACAATTTTTAAGTGATTTTTTATTGAGAGATTATTATTTTTATGGAAATATTTCTGTTGTTGATCAATCATCTTTAATTAATGATTATAATGAAAACATTTATTATGAAGAAAATTATTTTAAATGACTTAAGCCAAATGATTCTTTTTATACAGCTTTAAAAAACAATATTTCTTATACTACTAGCAACACTTATTCTTTAAAATACAATAAATCTAATGCTATTAGTAGTCAAACAGTTTATGAAAATTTATCTGGTAAGCTACCAATATTTATTAATGGCTTTGAAAAAAATATAGTTTCTTCAGTGTTTGAATATAAATCTAATATTGAGCCTATTATTAATGTTGTTGCTGAAGTTAATTCAAATATTCCTGTTAGTTTCATTGGTATACAATATGGATCTATTAGTATTACTTTAGTTAAGATTCAAGTTTGGTTCCCTTATTCAATTGTTGACTTATCAGATTCAAATAATCCAAAATTTAATAATTATTTTGAAGTAGAAATAAATTTATCTTAAAAAAATGAAATTTATTTCTACTTTTTTATCTTGCATATTGGTAAGAAAAAAATAATTATATGAAATTTTATGTAAAAATAGTACAAAATTTTATTATACATTAATAACTATGATTTGATTTATTTTTTTTAAAATATTATAATTATATGTATATTGATGTAAAAAAGGGTAATTTACATGAAATTTAAAAATTTATTAGTATCTGAAGACAATCAACTTGTATTAAGCGATTATGGTTTGAGTGAAGGAGAAGCTGAAGTTTTAGATCTTAACAGATCTTTAACAGATGTAATTACAGACCCTGAATTAAAATCTTTTATTATCGAAAACGCAATTGATCCACAAAAAATTTATATTTTTTGTGTTAAAGAAGACTTCGGTAACAGTGACCAAGTACTAGAAGATATTCCTAATATAAAAGAAATAAATAAAGGATTGAAAAAGAATTATAAAAAAATTCGTAACATTTATTTCTTTGTTTATAATACACATCTTAAAAATGATGATGTTATTAATCCAACAATTGATGATGTTCAACCAGTTGAAACTGAGTTCCAAGAAGTTGCTGATTTAAACACAGATGCACCAGTTGAAGTTGTTGTTAATGAAGAATTACCAAATCAAGATGAACAAGTTGAAGTTATGGTAGATGAAAATTTACCTTACCAAGAAGAAGTTGTAGAAGTTCAAAACGAAGACTTACCTTACCAAG
>CAMWUV010000125.1 GCA_947177535.1 uncultured Mycoplasma sp. | reverse complement strand
TTTTAAAAAGTGATTAACTTAGTTTTTATAGTCAATCAATATAGATAGGTAAAAATAAGGATGAAAATTAAAAAAAATTAGATTATTTTTCAATAATCTAATTTCAAAACATTTTAATTTACATTAATTTTTTATTTAGTTATTAAATCAACTATTTTGAATTCCTATGTAGCTATCAACTGTGGTGTTTTGGATTGATTCATTGTATTTATTATATTCAGTATTTAAATTATTGTATTGATTTACCATAAAAGTTTTTAAATTTTGAGAGGTTTTATTTGAAAAATTAAGTCCAGGATTTTTTTCATTAAGTTCTTTAAAACCTTTTGATGAATTGTTTTCATAACTTTCTTGCATAAATAGCATAGGAATAGTAACATTAAACTTATCAATATTATTGTTTTTGTTTTGGTATAAGTAAACTTTTTTCATTTCTATATCATATCCTCTAGAGTAGCCAGTAGTTGTACTAACTGTTTTAACAACTTGAAAAGGAGAAGATAAATTATTTAAATAAAACCCATCTTTATCTTTGTCTTCGCTACCTGTTACTTGTTTAATACTACTAAAACCATTAATTGACTGAAACGGATACCAATTTGTCATATATTCTAAAGGACTTAATTTTTCATAAACTTTACTACCTACATAATTACCAGTTTTTGCATCATAAACTTCCATATTTCGATTTTCTTTACTTCATGATAAAAAATCACCTTTTTTTCCAATTATAGAAACATAATCATTTTCAACAGACATTACTGAACAAGTTGTAACCCCTATATCTGAACCTCCATCAGATTCATCATTATTTTTATAATCATTATTTGTTCCATAATAATTAAATAATTTTGCTATTTTTTTGTTTTTATTAGAAGTATCAATTTCTATTAGCATTCTTAAAGCACCAAGAGCTTTAATGCCAATTTTTGTTGTGTTTTTATTAATTTCATATTTTAAAGCATTACCATCACTTAATTGAAGTCTACCTAAATATGAACTATCATTTAAATTTAAATAGAATTCTGCAGATGCAGTAGCAGCTTTTGCAAAAACTGAAAGCTGAGAATTTGTTAGTTCAACTTTAAATTTTACTTGGTTATTTTCTGTAGAACTTTCATATACCTTATTTTTATCTGGATCTTTATCAAAAAAAGTTTGATACATCTTTGCAATTAAAGTTGTACTGTCAAAAATAATTTTTGTACTTTTAATTATGCTTTCGATGTTTCCAGCAATTGTCATAAACTGATTCATTTGTTTACCAATTCCTCTATCTGATATATTTGATAAACTAACGTTTTGATTAAAATCTTGTTGTGTGTAATTTACAATTCTTTTTTCTTCATCAAAACTTGAAGGAAATAAATCTCATGTATTAAAAATTCTCATAGCAGATATCACTAAATTATAAACATCTTTTATAGAGATACTAGGTTTTGATGAATCTTGATTATCGTTTGAATCTTGATTATCGTTTGAATCTTGATTATCGTTTGAACCTTGATTATCGTTTGAATCTTGATTATTGTCTTGGTTACCACCAGAACCAAATTTATCATTTTCTTCTTCAGATGAGTTTTTAGTACTTGTTATACCACTACAACTCGACAAAATAAGTGGTAAAGGAACTGCAGATAATAAAATAAAAGATAAAAATATTTTTTTTAAATTCTTCATTTTTTACTCCCCATATAAATTTTTATTAAGCATCAGCTTTAGCATTTTTAAGTAAATAAATACCTGTATATAGACCATAAAAAATTGATGAAACAATAGAATATCCTATCAAAACAATAGAACAAACAATTGCTACAAAAAACATAATAAAACCATTTGCTGATTGTCAAATAAATGAAAAACCAAAAGGAACAAAAAGTAATCCAGTTAATTTAAAATTTTTTGAAAAATTTCTAGTAACAAATGCTGGTTCTGTATAATTCTCATATTCTAAAGCATTAAAACTTCTAATTTTTAATTGCTTTTTTAAATTAAATAAAATTATATTTTTAATAAATCAAATAAAAATAGCAACACAACCAAGTGCAATAGCACTAATTTTTGCAGTTTCATTTGTTGACAAAACAACACCAATTACAATTGCTACAATTGCAAAAATAACTCACAAAATTGTAAAAACAATAATTCAAATAGCTTTATTTTTTACATTATTTATTTCACTCTGTGTAAATGGAGTTGGTAAATATTTTGCTTCTTTGAAACAAAAAGGAGTACAAAAAGTATGATTTAATGGAACATTGTTATTTTTTAAATATTTGCAAACTAGTTCTTGATTTGCAGCACAATCACCATTATCAATTAACTGTTGTTTAAAAACAGAAAAAGGTATTAAACATTTTTCATTACAATTTCTGTGTGCAGCTCTACCCCTTCTTCTACCTTTAAAAATACAAATAAGTTGTTCATTTTTATTTGGAAAATTACTATCCATATTTATATTTTCCAAAGGTAAAGAATTATTATTTTTATTGTCATCAAAATTTTCCATATAATTTTTTTGTCC
>CAMWUV010000124.1 GCA_947177535.1 uncultured Mycoplasma sp. | reverse complement strand
GTTATTAAAGAACCATATTCTGCATAAATTGGTTTTTTTTGAAAATCTTGTTCTTTTTTCATAAGTTTAAAATTATATTAATTGTAAACAAAAAAAGTATGATTTAACTTTAATTAAAACATACTTTTAATATTACTATTCAAATGGATTATTTTTTGCAGAATTAGTTGTTGTGGTTGGCACATTTGTTTGGTTTGAATTGTTTGTTGTATTAGGATTATCATAATTTGATAAGCTAGACATATCAACATCTTGTCTTTGCACACTTGTTGCTTGAAATAAAGCAAAAGTAGATAATCCAATTTTTGATGCTAAAACAATTTTTGGAAACATAAAAATTTCAGCATTAAAGTAAGAAACTTTTTGGTTATATAATCTTCTAGCTGCTGCAATTTCAGTTTCTAAATATTGTGAACTACTCATCAACTCTCTTACCATTGAATCAGCTTTTAATTGTGGATATTGTTCGTACTGTACATTTAAATTCATCATAAAATTAGCAAGTTGATTATCTAATTTATTAGTTTCATTTGTATCTGCCCCACCACTTCTATATTTTGCAACTAAAGTTAAAGTATCTTTTTCATGTTTCATGTAACCTTTAGTTTGCTCTAATAGTTTAATTAATGTATCTCTTCTTTTTGCTTCATTTACTTGAATATTACTTGCAGCATTATTAATTTGCATTTGTTCATTAATTAAATTATTTTTTCATGAAATACTTACAAGTCAAATAATTCCTAGAGTTAAAATAATTAATATAACTCAACCAAATTTTTGACCAAAACTAGCTTTTGCTTGTCTTTGTGTATTATCAACATTTGCATTAAAACCACTGGGATTTTGTTGGATTCTTGTATCTACTAACATTATGTTCTCCTTTGTTTAAAAAGAAACTTATTTAATTGTAATATTTTTTAATCTAATTAAATAAATTATGTACATCTTTAAGAATTTTTTCAATAAAATTGTTTTTTGTTTCATAGCGATTTGAAACAACATAACACCCATATTGATCTAATACTAAAGTAAATTGACCTTCATTGTTGAAATCTTGAAATGATTTAATCAAATCAATTAATTTATCTTTGTAATCAAAATTTTCTAACCAATCTGGATAATTTATTCAAAATCCTAATTCAGTCATATATTTTCCAAATTCTAAATCATCATATGAAAATGGATTAATAAAATTTTTGTTACTTTTATTAGCAACAAATCTAACATTAGTTTTATTTTTGAAATAATAAAAAGCTAAATATTTTTTTTCTTGAAAAAAATAAAATCTTTCAAATGGAACATTAATAACTTTTGTTCCAACATGAATCCCTGTAACAAAAACAGGATCAATTAGAGTTCTAGATCAAAATGAATTCATCATATATGTTGCATGAATAATTGATTCTGTAGTAACCGAATTTAAAAGTTGAAATCAAATTGGTTTAACCGGTTTTTTATCACAACAAAACCATAAATATCGATAATCTAAAAAACGATTCATGATAAAACTCATATCTATTTTTTTTGATTCTTCAAAATTTTCATATCCAAAATCATCATATGTAGCAATCATATAATTTTTAGAATTATGCTTATATCACTCTCGATTAATTGCTGGAGATAGTAAAGGAAGTTGCATCATACTAGTAAGTCTTTGAAAATAACTATATACTTGATTTTTTATTCTTGAAATAAGTTCATTAAAATCAATATCTCTATTGTTTTCAAGAATTCCCAAATTATCAATTGTTGCATTCATATTTAATAAACTATCAAAATTTATCGAATTATTAAAAACAGCAATTAAAGTTTTAATTTTTGAAAAATTAAACTTACTAACACTGTCTTTTTCAAATCAAGTTAAATAATCTTCTTGGGCTTTTATTGTAAAATATTGATTTAGTTTTTGACCAAGTCCTAAATCATTTTTTAAATCGCCTCAAACTTGAATTTTATACTTTTTATCAAAATCTAAATTTTCAAAATTAAAGTCTTTATTTTTTTTATTTTTTCCATCCAAAATTGCATCAAAAGATAATTCTGGTTCAAAATTTGTATAAAATAAAAAAATATTGTCATTTTCAATAAAAGGTGTTTTTTCGCTATGGTAAGCAGTTAAAGTTTCATATCTTGTAACTCTTCTTGATCTTCTTCTACCATTAGAATCTGTATAATATTCAATAGCTGAATATGGAAAAGATCTGCTTTGTGATGTAACAACATCTTTTCATGTCAATCTTCTTGCAATTATGTCATAAAAAGGACTATTTTTATATAATCCACCAACTCCTAATTTAATATCAATACTTTCTGTATTATTTAAAATTTTTAAAATTTCAGAACTTGGAATTAATTCGTTGATTTGAAAACCATATCTTTTAAAACAATATCTATAAACATCAGCTAGAGTAAAAGTTGATAAAGCTGCATGCATTAAATCAAAACGTTTATTACACATTTTATCAATTTCAGCTTCTTTAGTATCTCTGAATTCTGTAAATTCTTTGATAATTTTGTTATTTTCTTTAAATTGTTTTACAAAAAATAAACCTATAATGA
>CAMWUV010000123.1 GCA_947177535.1 uncultured Mycoplasma sp. | reverse complement strand
AGAAAAAATTGGGTTTTTAAAAACATTTCTAAAAGTATTTTTAGAAATCTCTAAAATTTCTCTTCTGTGACAAATAAATAATATTTTCTTACAATTAAAATTTTTAACATCAAAAGCTGATAAGTATGTTTTGCCAGTTCCAGTTGCTGCAACTGCAATAGCTTTAATTTCACCTTTTTTTCGAATTTCTTCTAAATTTAAAAGAGCAATTTTTTGCATTTTATTTTTAATAAAAACTTTATCTTCATTTTTTGAAGTATTTAAAAGTTTATATTGATCTTCTATTTTAAAAAGATTTTCATCAAAATTTTTTGAGTCATATCATAATTTTCAAAAAATGCTTTCTATTTCTACTAATACTTCTGAATTATTTTCATAAATCATTTCCATATTTCATTCATGATTAATTCTCAATCCCTTAGTAGTAATATTTGAAGAACCTATAATTACTTTTGTAGTTTTTTCTTTTTTAAACAAATAAGTTTTTGCGTGCAAACCTGTTGAAATATTAGAAGCATCAAAAATTCTAATTTCTATATTTTTAAATTCTAATAGTTTTTTTACTGCATCAACTTCAGTAGAATCTAGGTAATTTGTAGTTAAAATTTTACCTTTTATACCTTTCTGTTCCAGATTTTTTAATTTATTTAAAAAAAGTTGAATTCCACCAAAAGTTATAAAAGCAACATTAAATAAAAATTCAGAGCAATCATCTAAATTTTCTATTATTCTTTCATAAGCTGTAGTATCAGAATTATCAATAAAAATTTGATTAAAATCTTCAATATAATTTTTCATTTTTTTAACCTATATATAGCCTAATTGTTTTTTTGTTAAAAAAATCAAAAATCGTTAATTAACAATATAAAAAATAAATTTGTCTATAATATTTTATTAGGTTTTACATATGCAATAATGGAGATTTTTTATGGATTATTTTTGCATATTTATTTTTAGTAACTTCTAATTTCCCTCATACATCCATTGTTTTATTTTCTAAAATTCAATCATTCTTAATTTTTAAAGTGGTAAATGAGTTATTATTTGTTGGTTTTCCTTTTCAAACATTTTTTTCATCATCAGGAATATTTAACAAAAATATTCCAAATTCAGGAATTAATTTTGGAGAGCACAGAAGATTAAGTTTTATTTTTTTATCAATCTTGTAGTTTATCAATATATATTTTTGTGTTTTATGAGAACTGTGAGTTGCACCTGTTCATGAATCTTTAGCTTGAGATGTTTTTAATTCTCAAATTTCATTGAAAATAACTAAATCACCTTCACTTGTTGATCAACGCTTTACTTTATCTATTTCAATTTCTATTAAACCAAATAAATCTCTTATTGCTTCATAACAACCATTTTCTCACATTTCTGAAAGTCTTACACTTGCAAAAACAGTGGCTTGATTTATATTATTTCCAAATCTTTCTTTTGGACAGTATTCTTCTAATGATAGTTTATTTCTGCAACAATAACCAAAAGCATCCTTTATATTATTTATTACAAAATCTATTATTTTTTTGCTGAACATTTTTTTATTGTCTTCAACACACATGATATCTCAAAAATTATTGCTAATTATTTTTTTCATGGTTTATTACTCTCTTTCTAGCGTCCTTTAAATACTTTGCATTAATATCAAAACCAATATAATTTCTTTTATTATCAATACAAGAAATTGCAGTAGTTCCACTACCCACAAATGGATCTAAAACTAAATCATTTATATCAGTTAATCATTTAATAAAAAAATCTGTTAACTGAGGATGATAAGGTGCAGGATGATTTATCCCTCTTAGTGCTGAGCAAGTATCAAACTGAAAAACTGTAATAGGTTTAGTTCCTTTAGGGTGAGGATTGCTATTTTTTTTAGTTGTAAGAACAGTTGTTCCATCAGGAAGAACTTTATCATTTCCATGAACTTTATTTTTAAATCTTTTAATTGACACTTCTTTATATGGGAATCTAACATCATCCATATTGCACTTAAAATTTTTTTCAGATTTTACAAAATGAAAAATGTATTCAATCCTATCATTTAATCTTTTATTATTTGTTGAAGGCAAAGTTGCTTTTTTAAATCAAATATATCTATCATATAATTTTCATTTAGTATAACTAGTTACTGAAATTACTAATTGAAACACATAAGTGCTTCTTAAGCCATATTCAATTTTGTCATTTATGTTTAAAATAAAAGATCCATTATCTGAAACCTTTTCAAAACAAGAATCAAAAAGTTCAGTAATTCAATCTACATAGGCATAACTTTTAAAATTTTTAACCGATTCTCCATATCTAACTGTGTCTGCATATGGAGGAGAAGTTATAACCATATTAATAGATTTAGGTTTTATATTTTTCATTAATTTTATACAATCACCTAAATAAAATTTGTTTGCTTGCAAATATTTATAATTATTTTTCAAAAGATTCACCACTTAAATTTAATAAATGAAAAAATCCTTAATTAAAAAATTCAAATAAGTACATATAATATTTATTATTTCTGCTTTTTTGTTACAATAGTCTTATAAAAAATTTTTATAACAGCAAAAAATACTTA
>CAMWUV010000122.1 GCA_947177535.1 uncultured Mycoplasma sp. | reverse complement strand
GGCCTTTTTTGTTTACTTGAAGTTTGTTGTATTTTTTCAAATTTTTTTTAATTAATACCAATGGAATATGCTGTTGAATTAAATCAATTATTGAAGCAAATCTAAGCAAAATTGACCTCTAATGCTGAGGTCAATTTTCTATATATAATCTACTACTAACAGCTTGTTCTTCTTTCTTTAATTCTTTCTTACCTTTAAAAACAAATACAAACATTCCAATTCAAGATAATACAAATAAAGATAATATTCCTCATAATGTCTTATTGTTTTTACATCAATCAGATTCTCATCTAATAGAGAATATTAATATTGAACCAACTAAGTTTAATATAAATACACATAATGCAGTCAATATAAAGAATACAACTAATAAACTTAAACCGAATGAAGCAAACATTACTTGAAAAAAATTTAAAAAATAATCGTTTGTGTTATTCAAATCCCTAAAATAATATGATATAGAATAAATCGAACCAACTAAACCAATAATGACAAAACAAAATAATACTAAAATAGCAATTGAGATTCCTAATAATGTTTTTAATTTCTTAGCTTCTTTTTTCATAAATAATACCTTTAAAATAAAGTAGTCAAAAACATTATATAAAATTTATTTGAAACAAAAAAGTAAAGGTGTCCCCTATCAGTGTACTATTTATATACCAGTCTATAACTGGTATATTTTTAATCTAAATACAATTCTTTATATTGATTAGGAGTTAATCATCCTAAACTTGATTGTATTCTATCATTATTATAATAGCTTATAAAATTAAAAATTAATTTATATATTTCATCAAATTCAAGATCATCAATTTTGTTTAATTTAATTAATTCTTCTTTTATAATTGAAAAGAAATATTCAGCTGGTCTATTGTCCAATGAATTACCAATTCTTGACATTGACTGAATTGCTTTTGAATTTGAAATTAAATTAGCGAATCAATTTGATGTGTATTGAATTCCATGATCTGAATGTACATATAAATATTTATTTAAATCAATATCTTTGAATGTTTGCTTAACTAATTCTAAATCGTTTGATAAAGAGATATGTCAAGCTATAATTTCATTATTTCTTAAGTCAATTACAATGCTTAAATAAATATAAATTCCTCTTCAAGGAATAAAAGTTATATCAGTACAAATTGAATTATTAGATGGTGTGTTTTGAAAATTTCTATTTAGCAAATTATCCACATTGAATCTTGTGTTTTTATAATCAACTCTTCTTTTATTTTTCTTTCTTATAATAGCTTTTAAATTTAGTTCACACATATATTTTTTAACTGTTTTATAGCTAATTACAAAATTGTATGGAGTTTTTCTTAATGTGATATGTATTCTACGAGCACCAAATGTTTTTTGATGTTCAAAATAGATTTTTTGAATTATTTTTTTAATTAATATTTCATCACTTCTAAATCTTTTATCTTTTCTAACAATTTCAATTTTATTTAATTTATAAAAATAAGTTTTTGATAATCCAGAAAGAATACATAAATCATTGATAGAAATTGATGAAAAGTTCTTTTTCTTTTTTTCAATAATTCTTTTTTGAATTTCATATTTAGAATATTTTTCTGTTGCTAATTCTTCCCAAAATTCAACTAAGTCCAATAATTGTTCTTTTGTTAATTTATCTAAAATTTCTTTCTTTTTCTGCTTTCTTTTTTCTTCTCACTCTTTTTTTGTACTTCCTTTTTTAGGCATAGATTCTCGTTTACCTCTTTCATTTAAAATACAATATATTCCAAACTTTTGAAATGATTTATAAAAATTATATAGTATATTAAATGAACTATGCTTATCTATTCCTTTATATCTCATATTTTCAGGTAATATTTTGTTATCAACTAATTCATTACAAATATCTTTTAATTTCTCACCTTTTAAAATTCTTAAACATAATTTATATTTAAAAAAATTATTTTTAAATTTAGTCATATAAAAATCCCCTTTAATAGTTAACTTTTAGTTCACTATTAGGGGACATGTTTATCATAAAGATTTTTCTTTATCCCGGAAATTGATTCTCACACTACTAGTGACCAGTAAAGGGGCGGGTTAAAAATGACCTTACATTGTACTTTGACACATTACCTTGTCGGTAGATATGGTATATTAAAAATCAACTCCATTATTTTTTGGAGTTGATTTTTAAATTGTTAAAGTGGCTTAAATTTTAAATTTTAAAAAATTGGTAAACAATCCAATTGATTCTAATAATTACATATATTAAAACAATAGATAATATATGATTGTTCCTCCCATAAATTTTTTATTGATTTTAAGGGTGTTAATTGAATGTGGAATTAACATCGTATTATCTCCTAATATACTAATTTATAGAGACATTATATTGTAGTCTTGATAAAATTATTATTGTTCCACTAGGAAATACAGTTCGTCAAGTTCTCTACTAAACAAAAATTACAATTTACAAATGCTTGACTATCTATACTTGACATTTTATTGACAATAATAGATTTTAAGATATTATTAGTATTTCATAATTTATCTATTTTTATAATACATAATATATTTATTCTTTAAAACATTTCACATTAATATTAGTGGATTGTTTTTTTATTTTAATGATTAATGTTTTATTTCTTTTTGTAAAATATTAAATTATAT
>CAMWUV010000121.1 GCA_947177535.1 uncultured Mycoplasma sp. | reverse complement strand
AGTTCAAAACGAAGACTTACCTTACCAAGAAGAAGTTGTAGAAGTTCAAAACGAAAATTTACCTTACCAAGAAGAAAAAGTTGTAGAAGTTCAAAATGAAGATTTACCTTACCAAGAAGAAGTTTTTGCTGAACAAGAACCTGCTCAATTTGTTTCTGATGAAAGTAATGAAATTCAATCTCAGGAAGTTTTAGATAATTTAGAAAATTTTGAAGAAAAACAAGAAGTAGTTATTGACCAACCAGCAGTAGCAGTTGTTAATGATGCTGATGATTTAGAAAGAATTGTAGATGAAGACTTAGATAAATTTGTAAGTCCAGAAAGTGATAGAATTAGAGAAGACATTTTTGTTAGTAGTGAAAATATTGATGCTCCAATTTCTGAAGATGTTGTTTTATTTAACGAACCAGAAATGATTAAAGATGAAAATTTACCTATCACTGAAGTTATTTCTGATTCTGTAGAAAGTGTTGCTTTAGAAAACAATTACGAACAAGAAATCCCTGTAGATGAAAAAGGTCAAATTGTTTATGACGATGGTCAAACAATGGTTGAAATGCCAAGTTCATTCTTTGATGTTGAAAAAGAAGATGAAATTTCATATGAAGATTATAATGAATTCGTAAATGACTATGAATTAAATATTCATGCATTAAAATCAATTTACGATTTTATATGAAGGATTTTAGTTTTAAATAACTACAATTTAAAAATTAATGATCTTTTATATATTGCAGTTAATAATCTTGATGCTTTTTCAATTGGACAAAGTGATTTTGTAAGACAAACTGCTAATAAAGCAGAATCATTATTTGATTTGATTTTACAATTAGATATTAAGTTAGAATTTAACAATTCACTGTTTTACATTTATTTAGCTGAATTCTTCAAAATTAATGGAAATAAAATTATTGTTAATGAAAAATTCTTAGATACTATTTCCATTTGAGTTAATAATGCATCTAAAGAAAAATTCATTAGTCAAGTTGAACAATTTATGAACTATAGTTCAATTTATAACAAAAAAATTGTTTTCTCATATTTCATTGAATTAGCAAATTATGTAAAAGGAAGATTACCTTCAATCAATTCAAATATTACAATGCTTGATGTACACAGATTGTTAAATAATAAATTTAACAAATTTAGAGATGAAAATGTTTTTGGTTATATGGTTAGAAGAATTAACCAAATTCTTGAAGCAAATGGTGTTGTATTAGAAATGTATTTAGTTAAAACTCCAGATAGTATGTTTGGAATTGAAGTAAATAATCCAGAAGATAAAGAAAGTGACAGTTGAAAGACTCAATTAGCATCACTTTACAAAAAATTAATGGAAAATATTTTATCTTACATTTTATTAAAAGGTAACAAAGAAGTTGAAATCTTTAACTTATTCCTAGATATTAGAGATTTAAGAATGTACCAAGATCTAGATGAAAGTAGAAATATTTTAGCACCTGAAACAGTTAGTGCAATTAGCGGAAAAAGTTCAGGTTACTTAACAATTGGTGATGAACTAGGTAGATTAGAAGCAATTGTACCAAGCCAAAGAAGTCAAGTGCAATATAATTACTTAAGTCCTCAAGATTATCTTGAAAATTTAGAAAAAGGGTATCCTATGGAAAGAAAATTTGGAAACAATGTTGTAAATACTACTAATGATAATTTAAGTTATCCACAAGAAGTTAAATTAACTAATGGTGAAGTTGAAACTATTAGAGAAAACTATGCTTCAAAATTTAATGTAGCTGAATTTGAAACATCAATTTCTAGACGTATTGAAGAATATGAAAGAAAGATAAAAAGTAATATTTCAAGAATTGAAGCTGAAAGAAAACAACTTAGAGAAAAAATGGAAGAATTAAAAAACATTTAATTCTCAATGAATATTGCAAGCATTATGTTTAAAAATTACAATCAACAAGAAGTTGCTGATAAAAAACAAGCTAATCGCAGAAAAAGAATCAAAAAAGAATTAAGTTTAATTAATCCATATATAACAAAAGAAGAAACTGAATAATCAGTTCTTCTTTTTTTTAATTTTTATTTGTGATATTTAATATTATTGATTATAGTAAAAGCCCTATATATTTGTTCTAATATTAATAGTCTAAAAATTTGATGATTAAAAGTTAGTGGTGAAAAAGACATTTTATAATTAAATATTTCTTTGATTTCTGGATAAATACCATAAGAACTACCAATGAAAAAGTTAATATTTTTTGAAATATTAACTTTTTCTTTTATTAATTTACTAAAAGCAATTGAATCTAATAATTTTGAATTGATGTCCAATAGAACATTAAAATCATTTTCATTCAAAAAAGAAATTATTTTATTGCTTTCTTTTTTAAGAGAATTTTGTATTTCTCCATTATTTTTTTCATTCACAATTTTTTCATCAGGCAGTTCAATAATTTCAATTTTTGTAAATTGAGTTATTTTTTTTAAATAATTTTTTATAAGTGTTTGTAGAGATGAATATTTTATTTTTCCAAAACAAATAATGATATAAGAAAGAAAGATGGAATGTGTGTTTAGAAATGGAAAAACTACTCTTTTTAAAAATATTCCCTTCCCTTCCAGGAAACTCATCTTGTAGCATACATAATGTAATTTTAGTTCAGCAAAAACTGATGGCACTGC
>CAMWUV010000120.1 GCA_947177535.1 uncultured Mycoplasma sp. | reverse complement strand
TTCTACAATTGATAAAAGATTACTTTGTTTACAAAATAAATCTTTTAATTCAGACAAATCAATTTTACTACAACGATTTTTTAAAGCTTTTTCTAAAATTTGAATATTGTTTTTAATAATATTTTTATCTATCATAGATTAAATCTCACTATTTTTTATTAAATGATTTTATTTCTTTTAATTTTTTTTGAATATTTATAATATATATGAATCCTGAAATTAATGAAACAATTGTTGAAAATATTACAAATAAGTTTTGAACAAAATAATATGAAATGTTAGTTGATTGGTAAGAACCTTTGCTATTAAAAATAAAAAAAATAATAATTATTGAAATTACTTGTAAAACAAATTTAATTTTCCCAAAAAAATTTGCTGGAACAACAATTCCATTTTTTGCTGAAAAAGATCTGTAACCATCAACTACAAAATCTCTAAATACCATAATTAAAGCAAAATAAAATGGAATTAAATTTAAAACTGCTAATCCTATATAAACTAAATTAATTAAAACTTTATCACTAATTGAATCTCAAATTTTTCCAAAATCACTAACTCAATTATATTTTCTTGCTAAAAACCCATCAAGAAAATCTGTAAAGCATGCTATTACAAAAATAATTCCAGCAGATAAAAAAGTTTTATTTACCTTAGATTCTAAATTTAAATCATCTATAACAAAAGAATAAATTTTACTAGATTCAACAAACATTAAAATAACAATAACTATTGTTAAAAAAATTCTTGAAATTGATAAAATGTTTGGAATTAAGTAAAGTATATTTTTTATTCTCATAATTTTCCTAAAACAAGATTTTTTAAAAATCTAGTGAACCATAAGATCTTGGGAAAGGTATCACATCTTTCACGTTTTCACTATCAGTTATATACATTAAAAATCTTTCAAATCCTAGTCCAAAACCAGCAGATTTATAGTATCCATATTTTCTTAAATCTAAATATCATTGAATATCTTTTGTATTCATGCGTAATTTATCACATTTTTTAAGTAGTTTATTAAAATCATTTTCCCTTTCACTACCACCAACTATTTCACCAATTCCTGGTACAAGTAAATCACAAGCTGCAACAGTTGTTCCATCACCATTTAATTTCATATAAAATGCTTTAATTTCTGCAGGATAATCATAAATAAATAACGGTTTATTAAACACTTTTTCACATAAATACTTTTCGTGTTCACTGTTTAAATCCATACCAAAAAAGATACTGTTATTTTCAAACTTAACTTTGTTATTTGCAATATCAGTTTTCAAAATAGCTATTGCTTTTTTGTAAGTAATTTTTTCAAAAGGTTCTTGAAGAACACTTAACAATTTTTCTGAAAGTGTATTATTTGATAACTTATTTAAAAAACTCATTTCATCTTTACAATTTTTCAAAATAAAACGAATTAAATATTTTATAAATTCTTCAATCAAAAACATTAATTGCTCTAAATTACAAAAAGCTACTTCTGGTTCAATCATTCAGAATTCAGAAATGTGTCTATTTGTATTAGATTTTTCAGCACGGAAAGTTGGTCCAAATGTATAAACTCTTTTATATGCTAAAGCGTAAGCTTCTGCATGCATTTGACCAGAAACTGTTAAATTTGCACTTCTGTTAAAAAAATTTTTAACAGTTTTTGAATCAACAACAAAATTTTCTCCAGCACCTTCAGCATCATTAGAAGTAATTATAGGAGAGCTTAATCAAACAAAATTGTTTTGGTGAAAGAAATTATGAACAGCAAATGCTAATTCACTTCTTAATCTCATAATTGTTCCATACTTGTTTGTTCTTTCTCTTAGATGAGCAATTGATCTTAAAAATTCATTACCATGTTCTTTTTTTTGAAGAGGATAATCCTCATCAGCTTGTTTTAATAAAATAAAATTAGTAACTTTAATTTCAAAATTTTGTCCAGGCTGTTTCGATTCTACAACTTCACCTTCAATCAAAATTGCACTTCCAGTTCTAGTTATTTTAGCTTCTTCAAAGTTTGTAGTTTCTCCATTTTTATAAACCAATTGCACTGAATGAATACTACTTCCATCTGTAAAAGAAATAAATCCAATTGAACCATTATCTCTATTTGATCTAACCCAACCCATTAATTTAACACTTTTAAAAAGATGAAAATCTTTAAATATATCTCTAACTGCTACTGTTTCCATATAACTGCATTCCTTAAATTTATGTAATAGATTTTTGTTTCATGTATATAACATTGTGTATATAAATATAATAATATACAAAGATATTAAAAAATATTAAACAAAAGTATATAAAAAATCACTAGATATTATATAATGTAATTTGTAGTTTTTTATTACTAATTAAAATTAAGGAAACAAGTAGGACTAAGAAATGGCAAAAGTAGACCAAATAACAAAGAAAAAAGCAATGACTGGTAACACAAGATCACATGCTTTAAATCACAGTCGTAGAACTTGAGACTTAAATTTACAAAAAGTTAAAATCTATGACAAAGATAATAAAATTGTAGAAGTGAAAGTTTCTGCTAGAACTTTAAGAACTTTAAAGAAAAATAATAAAGTTGTTAAAATGGACTATACAAAACCTGCAAAGGTATATGGTAACAGTAAATAAATTTTAAAAGTTTACCTTAATTTTCTAAAAATGAATTTTTAAAAATTCATTGCTCGATTGAATTATGAAGTGCAACGCATAATAATAAAATTTATGTGGGCAC
>CAMWUV010000119.1 GCA_947177535.1 uncultured Mycoplasma sp. | reverse complement strand
ATATAATATGGTATTATTAAAAATATTGTTTGCATTTTTATTATACTAACAAATTAGTAATTGAGTTTGAAAAGGAAATCTAATGAAAAGAACATATCAACCAAATAAAAAAAGAAGAGCAAAAAAACATGGTTTTTTAAACAGAATGTCAACTTCTGATGGAAGAGAAGTAATTAGAAGAAGAAGACAAAAAGGAAGACATAATTTAACTGTTTCAGACCAATAATTTTTTATGAAGAATAGTAATGTTTTAAAAAGTAAAAAGGATTTTAACAATCTTTTTGAAAACAAAACTGTATATTATTCTTCTTTTTTTATAATTTATGTTTCAAAAAATAATTTAAGTTATTTTAGATATGCAATAGCACCAAATAAAAAAAATTTTAAATTGTCTGTTGAAAGAAATAAAATAAAAAGACAAATTAGATCAATCATTAGTGATTTAAAAAATGAAATCAGTGAAATAGATTTTTTAGTTATTCCAAAAAATAATTATTTTGACACTAATTTTTTAACTAAAAAAAAAGATTTATTAAATTTAATTGCTAAAATCTATTTAAAATTAAATCAAAAAAACGAAAGGAGAAATGTCAAAAAATAAATATTTATGTCAAATTCTTATTTAAATGATAATCTTGTTGTTTCTCCTTTATGATCACAAGCTGCTAGTCCATCAAAAGAAAAAAAAGAAAAAATAACTAAGATTTTAAAAATTATTTTAAAGTTTACTAAATTATTTGTATATGCTTTTTTATTATTAATGGGTCTTTGGGGTTGTTTTCAAACAATGGTTGATCCAACAGTTAAAACAAGTACATCAATAGGTTCTGGAATGGAATTTGGTTTTCCTTTTGGAACAACAGGTGATTATAGGTATGATTTAGCTGCTGGATTTAATCAAGAGTATTATGCTTTTTCTTCAAATTATTGAAATATTAATGATTATGGTCCTTTCTTTGGATTATTTGTTTATCCAGGTGCTATGCTTGTTTTAAATATTATGTATCCACTAAGAGATGCTTGAGGTGGACTTGATGCACTCCTTGGGATATTTATATTACTTTTTATAATTAGAGTTATTACTTTTTTAATTTCTATAAGGTCTACATTACAGTCTGAACGGATGTCTGAAATACAAGGAAAATTAGCGGAAATAAATGCAAAATATAAAGATGTAAAAAAAGACATGGCAATGAGGCAAAGGAAACAAATTGAAACCAATGAATTATATAAAAAATATAATATAAAACCATTTGCTATGTTTGAACAGATATTTGTAACAATGCCTATTTTCTTAATAGTTTATCGTGTTGTTACAATATTAAGACCTATTAAAATAGTTAATTTATTTGGAATATGAGCATTAAGTGCATCTCCACTTACAGAAATTACTTCTAATATATCAAATGGTGGATGAATATTTATATTCTTTTTATTGATAATTGTTCCAACACAAATTCTTTCTCAAAAAATTCCTCAAATATTGGCAAAACGAAGAAATGTCAATGCTAATACTATTTCTCAAAAAGGTAAAGAATCAGCTAAAAAAATGAAAATAACACAAACTATTATTATGGTTGTATTAGTGTTTATAGTTGTTCAATCTCCAGCCAGTGTTGGTTTATATTGATTCTTATCTTCTATTTTTACAATACTTCAATCTTTGATTCTTCACAAATATGTTATTAAAAAAAGAAAAAAAGGTGTAAGTTTAGAAGATAAACTGAAAGAACTTGGAATAAAATAGTTTTTTATGTATAACCAAAAAAATAAATTTAACGAATTCATAAAAAAAAATAAATTTTTTGCTTCAAAAAAATTGGGGCAAAATTTTTTAATTAATGAAACTATAAAACAAAAAATAGTTGATTCGATAGATATAAAAAAATTTGATAATATTTTAGAAATAGGTCCAGGTTTTGGTTCATTAACTAAATTAATTTTAGAAAAAACAAAAAATTTAACAGTTATTGAACTTGATAAAAGGCTCATAGAATTTTTAAAAAATGAGTTTTCAAATTTAAAAATCATTAGTTGTGATATATTAAAGTTTGATTTTAAAACTTTGGATTATTCTACTTATAAAGTCATTTCTAATTTACCATATAATATTTCATCTCAAATTATTTTTAAAATTTTAAAATTTTCAAATTTTAGCAATGCTGTTTTGATGGTTCAAAAAGAAATGGCTGAAAGAATAGTTGCAAAAGTAGGTACAAAAAAATATAACAATTTTACTGTATTGTTAAATTTAACAAGCAATATTAAAAAACTTTTTAATGTATCAAATTCTTGCTTTTTTCCCAAACCAGAAGTTGAATCTACAGTTATAAAATTTTCAAGAAACAAAAATTTTGATTTTAAAAATTTTGAAATTTTAGAAGTTTTTTTAAAAAATTGTTTTTCTCAAAAAAGAAAAATGATTTTTAATAATTTAAAAAAATTTTATGAAAAAGATAAAATAATAAAAATTTTAAATAAAAATAAAATTGATTTATCTACTAGACCTGAAAACATAGAAGAAAATACTTATTTAAAAATGTGTGTAGATTTTTATGAACTTTAAAAGTTATCCAAAAATAAACTTAATTTTACTAGTGAGTAAAAAAAATAAAAAAAATAATTTACATAAAATAATTAGCTTGTTTTATTTAGTTAAAGATTCACTATTTGATGAAGTTTTTATAGATTTTAATAAAGATAAAAAAGATGAAATATACT
>CAMWUV010000118.1 GCA_947177535.1 uncultured Mycoplasma sp. | reverse complement strand
GTTATTTTTAGCACTTTATGCATTAGAGTGATAAAAATGATATTTTTTATATTATTGCTTTTTTGTTTTTTTCACTTTTTTATCAATATAATTAAATGTTGTAAACTTTTTTAAAAAAGTTTCATTTTTAATAATGGAGGTAAAAATGAAAAGAATAAAGCTTTTAAGCAGTATTTCAAGATATATTAGAATTGCTTGAAACTGCTGAGCTTGAGGAATAGTTTTTATATTAATTGGAATATTAATATATTTTATAGCTCCTCTTATTACAAAATCAGTTTTTAATGTACCACCAGGGAATTTTCAGGAAGCTCAGGATTTAGAAAACACTGAAATATTAGCTTACAGTTTAGAATACTTAAGTTATGCATTTATGATTTTAGGTGCTGTGCTTTCTGTAATAATAGGTGAACTATTTGCAGGATATGGAACATATGAAACTGTGCGATTAAAAAACTATGATAAAAATAATATTTATTTTGATTATTCAAGTTTAGCAATTTTATCTTGTTTTTTACTTCCTTTTGTTTTTTTACATTATTTAAAATTACAAGTAGAAAAAGAAATTAAATATATTAAAAGAGAAAAAGAACAAGATGATTTAATGTTAAATTTAATTTCTGAAGATGAGTGACAATCTAGAGATAAAACTGGAAAAGTTGAATATTTAAATTATTTGTTAGAAAATAATGTAATTGATGAGGAAGAATTTAAATTCTTAATAAGAGAAGAAAATCTTGTAAATATCAGCAAAAAAGATTTGAGTGAAGAATTTATTTTATCAAATGAACTTGATAACACTGTATTTAATGAAGATGATAATTCTTATTACAGATTGGAAGAAGAACCATCAAACAGAAATACCAAAAACCAAAATAATATAAGACAAACAAATAATGAATATGATGAAATTTCTTCAGATGAATATGAAGAATATATTAATGAACTAAGGGACAATTAAAAAAGTGATATCTAAAATATCACTTTTTTAATTAATTCTTATTTTCTAATAAAAAATTTATTCCTGTTTTTGTTAGAACTCTTCCATTAATAGTTTTTGTTATTAAATTTTCTTTAATTAAGAATGGTTCAATTTTATCTAAAATAGTTTTTTCATCTATATTTAAAATTTGTGATAATGTTTTCAAACCTAGTTTAGTATTTTCATTAATGCACATTAAGTAAGCTAAATCAATTTCAGTAATACCTTTTTCTAAAACTCCAATTTTTCTAAGAATTTCTTTGGGTGTTAATTTTGTCTCTTTAGAATGAAAATCTAAAAACCTTGCTAAAATTCTTTTTGCAAGTCTTGGTATTCCTTTTGATCTTTGTGAAATTAATTCTAAAACATCATTATCAATCATAATATTACATTTCTTTGAAGAAAATTTTAAAATATTAAAAATTTCTTTTTCACTATATTCTTTAATATTTATAATTATTCCAAATCTTTCTTCAAAAGGTGTAGGAATATTGCCTAATTTAGTAGTTGCTCCAATTAATGTAAATTTCGGAATGCTAACACTAGTTAATTTTTTATTAAATTCCTTCCCAATCTCAATGTTAATTTGAAAATCTTCCATTGCTGAATATAATAATTCAAAACATTTAGGATTTATAGAATGAATTTCATCAATAAAAACAATGCTTTTATCTTTTAAAGAATAAATTAAATTAATAACATCTGTTTTTTCTTGAATTTCAGAACCTTGTATAATTTTTAATTCTTGTTTTAATTCATTAGCAATGATTTTTGATAAAGTTGTTTTACCAACACCTGCTGGTCCATAAAACAAACAATGATCTAGTGAGTCATTTCTAATCTTAGCTCCTTCAATGTAAATAGAAAGGTTTTGTTTGATTGTTTTTTTACCACAAAACTCTTTTAAACATTGTGGTCTAATTTGCAATAGTTTCATTTAAAATAACCTTTATTGCTTGACTTATCAAGTCACTCAAGTCATCTTCTGTTACATTATTAATTTTAGAAACTATAGCATTAACTGCTTTTTCGATTTCAGTTTTTTTATATCCTAATGCTTTTAAAGCTGAAATTAAATCAGGAATAGGATTGTATTTATTTTCATTGCACTCTTCTGTTTTATCTATATATTTATTTTGTTCACATTCATTTCAATTTTCTTTTTTTAATTTAAAAGAAAGTGCTGAAATTATAGATAAAGCAATTTTTTGATTAAATCCCTCAAGTAGTGAAAGTGATTCTACATCTTCGTTTTTAATAAGTTCTTTTAATACATCTATATTGTTTTTTAAAATTAATAAACTAGTTTTGGGACCAATTCCATTAATTGATAATAAAGTTTCAAAGAAAAACTTTTCTCTAATTGATTTAAAACCATAATATTCAAAAACTAAATTACTTTTATTGTTTTGATAAATTCTTGTATAGACAAATAATTTTATATTACCATTATCATCAATGTTTGATAAGTCGCTCATATAAATTTTATAGCCCTTAAAATTATTTTCCAAAATTAAATATGAACCATTTTTATAAGAAATTTTCCCTGAAATATACTCAATCATTTTTACCTCCAAATTTAAAAATTAAATTTAAATATATATTTTAATAAATAGTCAAATAGACCTTTAGTAACTAAAAAAAAATTCTTTTTCAGTCACCTATAATAGATAGGTAAAAAAATAAGTATAAATCTTAAAAAAAAAAAAAAAAATAAAATTTAAAAATATTTATTTTTAATTTTTATAATATTAGTTATAAAAAAA
>CAMWUV010000117.1 GCA_947177535.1 uncultured Mycoplasma sp. | reverse complement strand
AGAATAATGAAATTATTATTTATTAACTATAAAAAAGAAATTCTTAAAATTTAAATTATTAAATCTGATTTTTGTAAATTAAATATTTTTTAATTGATTAAAATATTAATGAATAAAGGATTTAAATTAAGGAGTTTTTATGGAAACAATTGCAGTTTTCAGTAGTCAAGAATATGATAAATATTTTTTTGATAAAAATAAAGAAAATGCAAAACATGAATATGAAATTAAATACTTTAAAGCTAAATTAACTAATGAAACAGTTGATTTAGCAAAAGGTTGCAAAATAATTTGTGTTTTTGTTAATGATAATGTTAATCAACAAGTAATTGAAAAATTATATGATGGTGGTACTAGATTAATAGCATTAAGATGTGCTGGATTTAATAATGTTGATTTAGTAGCAGCTAAAAATAAAGGAATTAAAGTTGTAAGAGTTCCAGCTTATTCACCACATGCTATTGCTGAATTTGCTTTGGGAATGATGTTAGCACTAAATAGAAAAATACCAATTGCTTACAATAGAACAAAAGAAGCAAATTTTAGCATTAATGGTTTGTTGGGTTTTGATATGCACCAAAAAACTGTTGGAATCATTGGAACTGGAAAAATTGCTAAAGTATTAATTAAATTATTATCTGGATTTGATTTAAGAGTTTTAGCATACGATGTAATTAAAGATGAAGAATTTGCAAGACAATATAATGTTACATATACAGACTTAGAAACTATTTGATCAAAATCTGACATTATTTCATTACATTGTCCTTTAAATGAAAGTACTAAATATATTATTAATAAAGATAGTATTAATAAAATGAAAAATGGAATTTTACTTGTAAACACAGGAAGGGGACCACTAATTAATTCTTTAGATTTAATTGAAGGAATAAAAAATGGAAAAATTGGTGGTGCTGCTTTAGATGTTTATGAAAATGAAAGTGAATATTTCTATTATGATCATTCAAATAAAGTTTTAAAAGATGATGTTCTTTCAAGACTATTATCTTTTAAAAACGTAATAGTAAGTTCTCATCAAGCATATTTCACTTATGAAGCTTTAACAAGTATTGCAACTACAACTTTGCAAAACATTGATGCATTTTTAAATAACGAACAATTAGTTAATGAGGTTCTTTAATTTTAAGAATACTTATGTTTTCTTAAACTCTATAAATATAATAAATTTATAGAGTTTTTTAATTTTAAAAAAATTTAAATATGAAAAATAGAATATGCTATGTTATTGGTGCTGGTGAAAATTATGAATTAGATTTTGTTAAACAAAATGGTGATTTTATTATAGCTGCTGATGGTGGATTAAATCATTTAGAAAAAAAACAAATAAAACCAGACTTAGTAATCGGAGATTTTGATTCTGCTTTAAAAATTCCTAAAAACTTAAAATCAATTAAATTAAAACCTGAGAAAAATGAAACTGATACTTTTGCAGCCATATTACAAGGCATATCTTTAGGATATGAGAAATTTGTAATCTATTGTGGTACTGGACATAGATTTGATCATACAATTGCAAATTTGCAAACTTTAGCATTTTTAGCAGATAACAATAAACAGGGTTTTATTGTTGACAAAGACGTTATTATAACAATTATTAAAAATAAAAAAATAGAATTTCCAAAAATTGAAAAAGGATATATATCAGTGTTTTCATTTTCTGATAAATCAGAAAATGTTTCTATTAAAGGATTAAAATATAATGTTGAAAATGTAACTTTTTTTAATAATAATCCAATTGGGGTAAGCAATGAATTTATTAATAAAAAAAGTTATATATCTGTTGGTAATGGTGTTTTAATTATTATCTATCCTAAAACTATCAAAATAATTTAACAATTGTTTTTTTAGTGATTTAACAATTTATTAATTATTTCTATTTTTTCATTCATAGGCATAAACTTAATTTTTTCCATATGTAGTTTATATGTGTAATAAACAGTATCTACATATGTTCATTCATCTTTAAAATAATCAAAAATTATTTTATCAATAACATTTTCTTTTAAGTTTGATAATAAATATGTTTTATAGTCTTGAAAATTTCTTAGTTTAATTTCAAAATCAACTGGCAATAAATAGTATTTACTAATTTTATATTTATTAAAATTTTTATTAGCATCTTCGCTGCAAGATGCTTTTTTATTAAAAAATTTTTCTTTGATAATAATTGAACTTGGCTCATCAGTTTCAAAAATTAAATTTAAATCAAAACTATCAAAGTTAAAATCAACAATTTTAAAATCATTTATTTTTTCTAAATTATTATCAATTTTTATATTTAGTTCAATTAAATCTAAAACTCCATTTTCATTATCATTTAATGATTTTAAAAATTCTTGATGAGAAGCAGCAATTTTTTGATCAAAATCTTTATTTGATAATAAAGTTAAATTTGTCATATGTCTATCCATAAATAAAACTCCATTAAGATATTGTTTAATCACAATAAAGTAATTATAAATTTTTGAATAATATTTTATATAAAATAATTTTATAAATTAATTCTTTTTTATAAAAAATGATGAATTAAAAGTTCAGATAATCTAAATTATCTCTACCAAAGTTAAGATTTAAGGGGTTTGTTAAAGAATGAACTAGATTATTATTTGAAAAAACTTGTAAAAAAATAAAATCTGGTGGAATCCCAAAAACTGATAATAAATTATTTTATAGTGGAAATATTCCTTTTTTATCAATTTCTGACTTATCTTCTAAATACTTATATACAAC
>CAMWUV010000116.1 GCA_947177535.1 uncultured Mycoplasma sp. | reverse complement strand
TTGAAGTATAGTATGTTAATAAAACAAAAAAGTTTAATAGAACAGTTAAATCACTTGATTTATAAACATCTACCAAAAAATGATTAAACATTAATAAAGTATCAGAAATTAAAAATAAAGTCATTGCTATCATTTGATAAAGAGCATATAAGCTTTGTTTATCTACATATATAAAAACTGACAAAATAAGTGATGTTGTTAAAGCTAAAGCATAAAAGTTAACTGCAACTCAGTAAAGAACATCATCATTGTTAAAAATATTAAAACCAAACATTAAGTTTACAATTAACAATACTGCTGCATAAGCAAAAATTGCAAATGCTATTTTTTTAATAGGAAATTTTGAAATAAAAAAACAAGAAATTATATAAAAAATATGTGCAACAAAAAAAGCTAACATTCCAGCAAGAAAATTAAAATTAATTGCAACATCTCCAGCAAAGCAGAAAAATACAAAAACTGCAAAAAGATAGTGCTGAATTTTTCTTTTAAAACTTAACTTAAAAAGAGAGTAACATGTAGTTATAACAAAAACAAAACTAGTTAAAGATTTAAAAATTGTGTACAAATTACTATAAGAATTAAGTCCATCAAAGTGATTAATTGTTTCAAAAACAAAACTAATTACAAAAAATAGTATTGATAAAAAAATACATATAATTGTGAACAAAAACTTTTGATAGTAAGCTATTTGAATCTTTCAATCTATCTTAACATTTTTCATATTTTATTTTCTTTACTTTTTTCTTGCTATATATATTACTTGATTTTTAGTAAATTTTTCATATTTTTTAATAAAAAATACTTGAAAAAATAGTTTGAATAATTGTATAATAATGTTTTATACATTTTTTACTAAATAAAATAATAAAAATTACTTTTTTATTAAAAAAATATATTATTTTTTTTATTCATATTTTTTAATTTTTCTTTTCAAATAAAAATAACCACCAAAGAATAAAGCAAAAGAAATAACAACTAAAAGAGTTGATACAGTTAATATAGATATCATTGATTTAGCTGGTAAAATTTTATTTGCATAATTTGGATTGTAAACTTCTTTAATAAACTGTGTTGATGTAACTTGTTGATCTTGATAACTTGGATATGTGTTATTTTCAACAAAGGGTTGATAAATTTCAGCAATTTTTTGCTTATTAATTTCAACTTGTACATTAGGTTCATATAATGGATAAACTGATCTTGTTACAACATCAAAATATTCAGGAATAGGTCAATAATAAGGATTAAAACAGCTGTTAATAATTTCATTTGTATACCCATAACTATCTTCTAAAAAAAATGCAGTTGATTGAATTACAGTTGTTGTATATTGGAAACCAACAAAATATGGATAATTAATTTCTGGTTCAGAAATATCACTAAAAAATGAATTATAACTACTATTTACTTTTTTATTTTTATAATCTCAAGAAATAAAAATTTCTCATGGAACTTTTTTAAAATATGTAATATGAGAATCATCATCTGAATTAATAATTCAGTCCGCTAACCAAATTGATTGATCTTCTGTATATCTTGTATGATGCTTAACAAATCAGTTATATTCTTCATATGGAAATAGTTTTAATCATGATTGAAAAATGTTTCTAACTTCTTTTTCTCTTTCAGGATAAATAAAATAATCATTTAAAACTAAAGAATCGCCTAACCAAATTACATTTTTCTTATTTGGGTCATAACTTTGAAAATTTCTAAAAATAAAATTTTCTAAATTTGTTACATTATAGATGTTAAAAAATTTTTCATAATCATCCATAAAAGTTTGTGATGTTTTTTCATCACTGAAAAGACTATAAGCTAAATCATAATAGTTATAATTAATGTCATATGTTTTATATAACTCAATATTTTCTAATTTATAGTAAGGAGAGTTTGTATATTCTTTAGTATGAAAGAAAGTAAACATTTTCTCATCATTAACAAAATCATACAAAGAGTAGCTTTGAAAGTCTTTTTTTAATTCATTACTATTATCTTTTTTATAATTTGAAAATTTTGTTTGAATCTCTTGTTGAGACAATTGAACATAATCAGGTTGTTGATACACTTTAAGTGCATTATTAATAAAAATGGATGTTTGGTAATTTCCATCTGTTAATACATAAAACTTATTTACTCTTTTGATAAAGTCATAAGTATTATCTTGCTGTCAAATATCAGCTAGTGTATAGTCTAAAATTCAAACATCAAATAAAATATTTTGATCAGAATAATAATTAAGAATGGTGTTCATAAAAGAAACACTTGGAAAATTAAAATAATTTTCATCTGTTTCAGGGTCTAATTTATTAGAATTATTAACTAATTTAAAAGTTCAATCTTTTCCTTGTGAAATTTGAGTTCATTTGTCTTCAAATTCTTTAACATTTCAAAAATCTTCACTTTCTGGATTTTTAACATTATTTTCATAATATTGTCAGTAATAAAAAAGTAAAACATCAGCTTGTGAATTACCATTTTCATTTTCTAATAATAAATATTCAGAAAATAAAACTACTTGCTGATAAGCTAAACTAGCGTCACGAGAAAAAATTAATTTAGGATTATTATTGGATGCAGATTCTTTAAAAGATTCTTCTCACTTTAAAGTATTTTTACTTTCATCAGTTATTGCATGATTATTTTCAAAAGTTTTTAAAATATTATTTTGTGGTTGATAAAAACTTAGTAATGATAAAAAAGGTATTGAACATAAGCAAGCACAAAAAAATTTAAATAGTTTCATGATTTTATTCCTAAATTATTATTC
>CAMWUV010000115.1 GCA_947177535.1 uncultured Mycoplasma sp. | reverse complement strand
GCCCACATAAATTTTATTATTATGCGTTGCACTTCATAATTCAATCGAGCAAAAATATAGTAATTTAAAAATACTGTATTTTTTTTATTTCTCTGACAAAGTTGATATAACAAAAATAATAGAGTAATATTTAAATTAGACATTTATAAAAATTTGATTAATATGTTTAAAATCATTGTTTAATTTAAATTTTTATCAGATTTTTTCATTAAAAAGGCATTTATTTATTGACTTTTTCTGTTTTTTATTAAAAATTTTATTTAAATAATGGTTGACATTTTTCTTTTTCAATTTTTTATACTTATTTTATAAGTTTTTACATAACTGGAGTAAATTTTATATGAAACATAAAAAAAGATTACTAATTTTGTTAAGCACAATTGGTTTATCTGGTTTAATTGCTAGCTTACCTTTGGGTTTTTTATCTAAATCTGATTTTTTATCATCATCTGTATCTAAAATTAGTTCTTATGAACAAGATAGTGTTTCTGATTTAGTACCATCGCAAAGTATTTCTCAAAATTCAAATTTGTCAACAGTTAATGGTCCTTTAACATTTTGGGGAAATAAAATTACTGCACTTGATTGATATGGATCAAAAATTTGAGATATTGATATGAGTGATTACAATGCTGGAGTTGATGGTAAAACTGTTGGATCAAATGCTTCATATGTTGCAAAAGGTGTTTCTTGAAATAGATCTTGATTTAACTGAGATTACAATAGAAAAACTAATACTATTTGGGTTTTAGGTTTTTATGGTGGTAATAATAAGAATCAAAAATTATTTTCAATTAATGCATCTAATGGAAATATAACTCAAACTATTGATTTAGGTGATACTGGTTCTGTTTATTATGTAACAGCTTTGTCTTCAGGTAATGTAATGTGTTTTGGTAATCCTGTGACTGGTTTTGATGGGAAAGCTTTTTTATATAATTATCAAACAAAAAATGTTGAAACATTATCTGGAAACAGTAAAGACAAAGTTGACAATTTGATAGATGAAGGAAAAACTTCATATAAATGAGTTTTTAATAATTTAATTCCTGTTGCAGATAATGTCAATCTTTTAGAAATTTACTCTTTTGGTAATCAAAGTGGAACTACTGGTGATCAATCTGCTGATTTAGCAAGTTATGATGTTTATTTTTTGATGGTTGATGATAAACTAGATTTTATTGGCACAGGAAGTTGAGCTAATCCAAAAAAAGTTGCTAATGGACTAGAAAATTATAGAAACTCTACAATTGCTCCACAACATGATTATTTTATTTTATTATCTGGAAAAGTTGCCACAGTTCTTTACAACACAGTAGTAATTATAGATCCTACAAATCCAAGTAATATTTTAACAACATCATTTCCAATGAATGATGCTAAGTGAATTCAATCATGAACAATTGATGCAAATGATAATTTGTACTTTAAATTTGTTAATGATTCAAAAGTTTATAAAATAGAAAAAAACATTTTAAATTCATCATCAAATCAAACTTTATCTCCCATAACATATTTGGATTTATCTGGTATTCGACAAGACAGTATTAGTACTTATGCAAATAATTTTGTTATTTACAATGTTTTTGACTATACTGGTCAATTAATGATGATTAATTCACAATATGATATATACATAAAAACACCTAATTTACCAAGTGATAATAGTCAAACAAAATGGGGTTTAGCTATTGGTGTAACACAAAATGCTAATAATCAATTACAAGGTGATTATAAGGGACTGTTAAATACAGATGAATCATTTCAAAAAGCTGCAGATTTTACAATAAACAATTCTGTGTTATCTTCAAAAATTCCAAGTGAAATTACACAAAACGATGTAACAACTTTGAATAATTCTTTTTTTCAAGCAAAAATTGATTATCCATCATTTACCATAGAAAATATTAATGATGCAAACGGATCTTTTAAAGTAAAAGTTAATCTTTATCAAATTCCATGATTTGCCTCATCTTTACCTGATAATTCAATTCCTAAAACTATTGAAAAAACTTTTAATACAACCAATAAAATTACTAATAAAGTTAGCTGAAAAACACTTTCAACATCAACTGATTATGATTTTTTAAACACTCTTCCTTCAAATTTAAAAGTTGAAGATGTAAATAATTTAGATCCTTTTCAAGTTTCATTTCAATCTCAAACTATTACTGATTCAAAAGGTGAATTATTATATCCTAAAAAAACATATTCAATTAGTAGTCAAGATGATAAAAATGGAACTGTAAAAATTAATGTTAAATATGAGTATATTCCAATGGGAGTAACTTATACTGGTCAAAATAATGTTTTGTCTTATAGTTCAGAAAATTCTTATCAAATTTTTAAAAATACTGAACAAAGTGCATTTTATTTTATGGGTTCAAATACAAAAGCAGAAGACAATAAAGATGTAAATATAAATGTTACAAATGTTTCACAATTAAAATCACTTATTGAAGCTAACACTTTACCAAGTTCATTTACTTCATTAATAAATAGCAATACTAATAAAAATAATGTTGGTTTTTTACAATTTATTAATACAAGTTTAAGTAAAGGTTATCCAGTTTCTAAAATTGATTTTAGTTTAGAACCAAATGACACTGCTGGTACTTTAAAAATCACTGCTAATATTACTGCAAATAATTCACCTGATAAAAAAGCACATAAATATGTAGTTACTTATACAAATTTAAACAAACAAGCTTCATATAGTTTTGAATTTAAAACCAATGCTAACTCACTTGGTAGTGTAGCTTTTAATACAGTTTTACCTTCTTCAGTAACTGAAGGTG
>CAMWUV010000114.1 GCA_947177535.1 uncultured Mycoplasma sp. | reverse complement strand
TATTGTGTACTAAAAAATATTTTTATCATTTTTTCCTTTTATTTAAAACAAATGAACAAAATATATAAAATTATATATTTTAATATTAAAAAAAATGAATTATTAAACAAATAAAGCAATAAAAAAGGTTGAAAAAACAATTTTAAGACCTTATTTTACACTTTACGTAAAAAAATGATAAAAACATCTATTTTAATTTTTAGCTTCTTATAGGAATTAAAATTTGTGTAAAATTTTCTTCTTTTTCATCTTTTAAAGTGATAGGTTTTAATCCATCTTCAAATTCAAGAGAAATTTTGTCATTATCAAAGACTTTTAGTAATGAAAGTAAAAAATTAGCATTTAAAACTATTTCTGTTTCTTCAAAAATATTACTTTCAATGATAATTTTTTCTTTTGAATTCCCTAATTCAGGACTATTAAATGAAATCTCTAAATTTTCTGAATGAAATTTTAATTTAGCTATTGATCTTTTATCTGAAGAAGAAAAAACTATCCCTCTTTCTAATGCTTCCATTAAAATTTTTTTAGAAATATTTGCTTTTTTTGTTTTAGACAAAGTTAATATTCTAGAAATATTTGGGAATTCGCCTTCAATCATTTTTGATGAAATTAAAAATTTATTAATTTCAAAAATAATGTTGTTATTTGAAATATAAATTTTAACATTTTGATTATGTTGAAGTATTTCTTCAAAAAGATCTATTAAGTCTATTCCAATTACAAATTTAAAATCATTTAAGTCACTTTTAAATTTATAATATGCTAATTTATAACTATCTGTAGCTGTGACTTCTAATATTTTTTTTTCTTTGTTAGAAGTAAAACAAATTCCACTCATTATATTTATTTTTTCTTTATTTAGATTAGCTGCATGTTTAATTTTAGTAATTGCTTTTTTAAAAACAATTGAAGGGATTTCAATTTCATTTCAATCACTAAAATTAAAATTAATATTAGGATATTTTTCATCATCTAAAATATTAATATTAGAATCAAAATAATCTGTTTTTATTTTTAAAACAGAATTATCAACTTTTTCAAAATTAATCATTTCATTTTTTAATTTTGATAAAACTGTAAATAAAGTTTTTGTTTTTACTAAAACTTTTCCACTATTTAAAATATTTAAATTTTCTTCACTATTAATTGTGGATTTAATTGAAATTAATCCATTTGTTGAAATTATTTTAAGTTTTGAATTTTCAGCTTCAATTAAAGTTCCTAAAAAATTAGGAGAAGAGCTTAAATTATCAGATATAGAATTACAAATTCTTATGGTTTCAAAAAGTTTTTTTTTATTAATAATAAATTTCATAAATTTCAAAATATTTTTTATATTATTTTATTTTAATTATTTTTTTATTTATTAATTATTATTTAATTATTTTTATTATATATGTTTGGAATGTTGGAAAGTTGGAAACTAAAATTTACTTGTTATATTTTCTAAAAAAGTAGAAAAGTCTTTATCTTTATTTTTTTTATTTTCAACGTCTTTAATAGATTCAAGAACTGTAGCATGATTTCTGTTAGAAAAAAATGAACCAATTTCATTATATGAAAGGTTTATTTTTTCCCTTAATACATACATACACACTTTTCTAACAAAAGAAAACTCTTTATTTCTTTTTTTAGAAATTACTGCATTTTTATTAACACCATAAGCTAAACAAATAGTTTCAATAATTATTTCAGGATTAAGTTGTTTTGTGTAATTTACAAAATTATTTTCACTATCTAAATCAAGAATTTCTTTTATTTTATTTTCATTTATTATTTCATTTACATCTATGTTATCTAGTAAAAAAAAGTATATTTTATTTAAAATACCTTCAAGTGATCTTATGTCATTATTAAATCTAATAGCAATATATTCAATTGCAGGTAGTGAAAAAGTATTTCTTATATTACTTTTTTTTATTTTATTAATAATTATTTTTTTTATTGAATCTATGTCAGGTTTATTAATTTTTATATTTAATCCAGAATTAAATCTTGATATCATTCTGTCATCAATTTTTAAAGTTGTTGGTATTTTATCAGATGTCATTATTACTAATTTATTGTTTGAATTTAATTTATTAAAAATATTAAAAAAAATTTCATTTAGCTTTTCTTTATTATTTAGAAATTGAATATCATCAATAAGTAATAAATCAACATCATTAAAACTATTTTTAAATTCTTCTATTTTTGTTCCACCTTCAGAAATTGCTCGATAAATTTTTTCTAAAAAATCTTCAGTTTGAATATAAAGAATATTTTTTTCTGGAAATAAAGATTCATATTTATTACCTATAGCATGTAAAAAATGTGTTTTTCCTAATCCTGTATTTGCATAAATTAAAAGTGTTTTTCAATTATTATTTTTTTCAAAAATAAAATTTGCTGCTTTATATGCATCTTTATTAAATAAGCCTACTGTGTAATCATCAAAAGTTAAGTTCTTGTTTAAACTTGGATTATTTTTTTTAATTTTTGATGTATTTAAACTAATTTCTTTTTTTATATCTTTTTCTTCTTTTGTAATAAAAAAAACATTTAAATTTGAATTGGTTTTACTTGAAAAATATTCTTCAAAAATTTGTTTATATTCATTAGTTAAGACTTCTTTAACAAATTCATTTTCAACAATTAAAAAAATATTTTGGTTTTCAATTTTAAAAAAAGTTGAATTTTGAACAAAATTATTATAAAAATTCTCATTTTTAAATTCTTTTTCTATCTCTTTTTTTACAGTTGAATAAATTTTTTTTATTTGTGAATTGTTCATAATAATTAATTATTTTATTTTTAGAATTAAGTATGTATTAATAAATATAATATGGTAT
>CAMWUV010000113.1 GCA_947177535.1 uncultured Mycoplasma sp. | reverse complement strand
AAAATTAAAGATTTAAAACAACAATTAGATCAGGTAACACAAGAGATAACAGATGTTCATTATGAAAATGCAAATGAGCAGATTTTTAATATTTCATTAGAAAAAAAAGAATTTTTAGAAAAAGCAAATTCTGAAATTTCAAAAAGTTTAGATATTTTGGATGATGACAATGAAAAATTATTTTCTAAAGTTTTATATTTAAAAAATGAAGTTGAAAAAGCTATTGAAAATTTTGATAAAGAATCTCACTTTTTAGATCTTTTCAAGAAATTTATTAATTCTAATGGTGATGAAAGGTTACTATTAAAAGAATTTGAAAATAAAGAATCAAATAAAATTTCATCTTCTAGAGATGAAATTTTGGCATCTAATGATTCAGATAATAAATTTGAAAAATTAAGTGAGCAATTAAAGAAATTAGAACTTTTAAATAAAAGCGCTTTAAAGCACTTGGATTCATCATCAGATAATTCTGATAATAAAGAAAATGTTCAATCTGTAAATGATTCAGAAAATTTTATTCCACTAAATTTATTTTCTGAAATTCATTCTGTATTTGAGTTAGAAATTAAAAAGATAAGTAATATCAATAGTAATAAGCAAAAATTTCTAAATGATTTATTTGGTGATAAGTTTTTAACTAAGGATCAAAAAATTGAAAAAATTACTGGAAAAATAACTATTTTTATTAATGAATTTAATAAAAATTTAAATTCTTTATTCAACAGTACTAATGCTGGTGGAACAAAAAAAGAAATAAAAATTGTTAAAGAAAGTTATAAAAATACAATTAGTAATTCTTATATAGACTTACAAAATGAATTGATTAATCAATTAGATAAAATTGAAACTCCAGTTTTATCTACTGTAAATAAAAAGAATGATTCAATTATTGAAAATGGTATTAACTATATTGATACAAATAATATAGATGAAATTGAAAAAGCTATAAGTGAATTAGAAAGTAAAATTAATTTGCAAAAGGTTAAATATTGCTCTTCTGAATCTGGAAAAGAATCATTAGATTATTATTTATATTTAAATCATGTTGATAAAGTTTCTGTTGATAATGAAATTAGTAAAAATTATTTTAATATTTGTGAAGAATTTATAAAGAAACTTGAGTTAAAAAAAGAAGTTCTGCAAAAACTTGTAGAAAATTTTGTTATATATGTTGATGATAATTGCAATCAAATGATTGTAAATATTAGTGAGGAATTAGAATCAGCTAAAAAAGCTATTGCAAATGATGATGACAATTTATCCAATAATAATTTTTTTGCTCAAAAGTCAATTGAATTTTTTGAAAATTTAAAAGCTAATTCAAATGAAATATTTAATTTACTAAATGAAAAATTTTCTCAAATTTTAGAAAATGTTTCTTTAGAATCATTAAAAACTAACACAGTAAGTTTTGAATACTTATTGGTTTTAATTAATGATTCAATTAAAGAAATTAATACTAAGGTTTTCCATGTCACAAATATTTTAAATCGTGAACTAGCTAAAATATCTGAATTAAATGAAGTTGGTTTAGATGGTTTAAAATTTGAAATTGCAGATGAAGCAAATCAAATTTTTTCTTATTTAAATAATTCTTATTTAGAGTTAGAAGAAATTTCAAAAGATGTAGAAAAAAATATTAAAGAAAATTTGAAATTTAAATTGAATAAATTTGAACAAGTTTATTCATATGTTAGCAATTACCAAGAAAACAGTAGTCAAAATGATTTTGAAGGATTTGAAAATTCATCAAATTATGTTGGTGTAAGATTAGAACGTTTAGAAAGACAATTTTCAAAAATTGTTAATTTATTAAATCCAATTGCTGAAAAAGTTTCAACTGCTACTAATCTTGAAAACTTAGAAAGTATTGAATCAAGAATTAATAGTAAAATTGATCAATTGATTTCTAATATTGAAAACAACAGAAATGATGATGAATCAAAATATAGTGCTGCTGTTAATGAAATATTATTATCTAATGAAGTTCATAAACAAAATATTTTAAATTTAATTCAATCAATTGAAGAAGAAAAGCTAAATATAATTTCTGAAGAATCTAAAAAAGCAGTTATTGAAAATGGACAAAAATTGTCTGAACTTGAACAATTAATTGATGTTCAAAATCAAGAAATTGAAGCATTACTATCAGAAAAAAATTCTTTTATTGAAGAAATAGAAGACATTTTAATTAATAAAAAACATAAACTAAATGATGAAAAAATTGAAAATATTAAAAGTGCAATTAAAGAAGTTATTTTTAATTTCAATGAAAGAATAGATGATTTTGAATACAATTTTGATAGAAAATTAAGCACAATTGATTTAAATTCATTAAATTTAGTTACTCAAAAAGATCAAAAAGATTTATTTGAAGAAATTGAAAAAAGATTATCAAATAATTATGAAGTCATTAAAGAGGAAGTAAAACAAGATTTATTCCAAGTATTAAATAGTGTTAGTGAATTAAATTCTAAATTTTCTGAAGCTAAAAATGATGAATCATATAATGAAAGATTTAATGAAATTAATAATCAGTTTGATCAATTTAGATTTTTACTAAAAGAAGTTACAGATAATTTAATGAGTAAAAACAATAAACAATATGATGAAATAAATACAATTGTTGAGAATTTAAATAATAAATTTATTAATTTAATTGAAGACTTAAAAGATGAAAATATTAAATCAGGTCAAATAATTATTGATAAAGTTTTTGAAAACACAGATAAATTCAAAGAAGAGTGTGAGTCACTTATTTTAAATGAGTCTTATACACATCTCCGAGACCACGAGACGGACTACAAGCTCGTATGCCGACAACTGCTTGCA
>CAMWUV010000112.1 GCA_947177535.1 uncultured Mycoplasma sp. | reverse complement strand
AATGAATATAAATAACTTAATGAGTAAAAGTCAGCAACTAAAACTAAAGGAAGTAAAACCAGAATAGGTAATAAATTAACTAAAATAAATGAAATAATAAAAATTTTACTATTTCTTATTTGATGTCAATGAAATAAAAAAACTTTTTTTCTATCATTATTAAAACTATTTTTTTCTTTTCAAAATTTAAATTTCATAGTTATAACCTTTCTGTCCTTTTAGTATGAAATTAAAATATTTTTCTTTTAACTCATCTTTACCAACAGAACCATTAAATAAAATTTTTCCTTTTTCAATAAAAGTTCCTGAATTTACAAATCCAATTAAATCACTAATGATATGGGATGATAAAAAAATTGTTACACCAAAACTATTAATTTCTTTTAATATATTCATTCAGTCAAATCTTGATTTTGGATCTAAATTACTGAATGGTTCATCTAATACTAAAATTTCTGGTCTTTCTATTAAAATTCTCATCAGTGAAACTTTTTGTTTTTCACCTGAAGAAAGTTTATTTGATATTTTTTTTTGGTATTTATACATATCAAATTTTTTTAAAATAATTTCAACTTCTTCTAAAACTTTATTTTTATCTTCTCTGACTAATAAAGCAGATTCTACTAAAAATTTTTCCAATGTAAATTCATTAGGAAATCTGCAAGAATCTGGAACATAACAAAGTTTTTTACGTAAATCATTTTTTTCTTTTGTATTTACTCCATTAATTAACACATCACCACTATAATCATTATTTATTCCTACAAGAATTTTTATAGCTGTAGATTTCCCTGCCCCATTTGATCCTAAAAAAGCATGGAAATCTCCTTTTCTAACAACAAAAGAAACATCTTCCAAAGCAAAAGTATTTGATTTTTTCTTATATTCCATTGAAACATTACTAAATTCTAAAATAGAGTTTTTTGAATTAGTTTTATTTTTTTGGGAAAAAAAATAATCTTTTATAAATTCTTTATTCATAAAATTTGTTTCTTTACATAGATATTTTCTAATTTGATTGTATAAAAAAAGTAAAAATTTTGTGATTTTATTTTGTTTATCTATAAATTACAAATAAAAAAATCAGGTAATAACCTGATTTTTTTATTATTAAAATTTTTTAAATATGAAATCTGCAACACCTTCTTCTTCACACGTAAATTCTGTTATATACTTTGCTTCTTTTCTAACAGAATAATCTGCGTTTTTTAGTGCTACTGATAGTGTTGGAAACATTTTAAACATATTTATATCATTTTCATTATCACCAAAAACCATTACTTCTCTTTTATTTATCCTAAAACTATTAATAGCAGATTCAATTCCAAAAGATTTATCAGCTTCACTGTTGAAAATATCAATAATACCTGTTTGTGAACTTGCAAAGCTTATAGCCGGAAAAGATTTTAGCATATTTTCAAACTTGACTTTTTCAGCAGAACTGTCTACACAAATTAATATTTTTAGTAAATCTTGTTTTAAATAAAATACTTTTTCTTTTACAACTTTCATTTCAAATTTTAAATTTGATTTAATTTTTTTATCTGCAATTTGTTCTTGCATTTTTATTAATTTTTTTCAAAAAGGAAGATTTTCACTACTACTGTAAGCACCACTAGTTGTATAAACTAAAAAATCTTTATTTTCCTTTCTTAAAAGATCAATTAATTCAAATTTTGTTTTTGGATCAATAAATTTAGTACTAATTGTAGAAAATCCTTTAGGTTCTACAATTCATGCTCCATTTACACAAACTAAAGGCAAATCAACATCTAAAACTTTTGCAAAATAATCTGCAAAAAATAAACTTCTTCCTGTTGCAATTCCAATTTTAGTACCTTTACTTTTTAAAAATTGAATTGCCATTATAGTTCTGTTTGTTAGAGTAATTCCATCACATACTAAAGTTCCATCAAGATCAAAATATGCACATTTTATAAACATAATTACATTATTTCCTTAATATTCACTTATTTAAAAATATCATAGACATAGCAAATAAATTAAAGTTTTAATCATTATTTAAAAGATAAATTCTTTTAAATCCAATTAAAATGGCTTCATAATTTATCTCATATTCAAACATTTTATCATTTCCTAATTTAAAAGCTTCTCCTCCAGTTATTAAAGAAAATATTTTTTTACCTGGATTTTCTTTTTTAATTTGGTTGTATAAACTTAAAGCAAAACCTGCTCTCAAATTGTTAATACCAGATTCTAAAGAAGTTATTGTGTTATTCCCATAATTAATTAATTGAAATTTATCAATTTTATTTTTTACTAACAAAGATGCTTTTTCCACTAATTTGTCTAATCCAAATCCTAGTCCAGCTGCAATACTAACACCCTTTAATTTTTTATTTTTTAAATAAATTGCAGCTGTAGCAGTACCAAATGAAATACCCATTGCAGTTTCATTGTACTTAACACAATATTCAGATAAAGCTAATAAATCATCACCAATTTCTTTTCTATAATTGTTTTCAATTAGAAAACTAAATTTTGTATTTTCGTTAATAAAATATGGATCTATTTTAAAAGTATTAAAAATTAAAGTTTTAAAAAAATATTTAATTTCTGGAACAACAGATCCAATAATTACATCTTTAATATTAAAATTAATAATTTCTTTAATTTTTGAATTTATTAATTTTTTATTTATTTTTCTTTCTGTTGGAATTAAAATAATTTTTGAACTTTTTTCACTATTTCTTTCAAAGACTCCTATTTTAATAAATGTATTACCTACATCTATAACCAAAATATATTTTTTATTATTATCCATAAATATCAGTTAATATTTTAATCTTTTTTAAAAACAAATTTAATAGGTTTTAAA
>CAMWUV010000111.1 GCA_947177535.1 uncultured Mycoplasma sp. | reverse complement strand
TCCCCAGTTAGTGTATAAAAACTAATATTAAGTTTTTTAAGTTCCTGTGCAATTAAATCAATCATTGATGTAAATTGTGAAAATAATAAAATTTTGTCATCATTTTTTATTAAATCTTTGATTAATTCAATACAAAGATTAAATTTTGAACCATTTGTTTCACAATTTTCATAAATTAGTTTTGGCGAACAACAAATTTGTCTTAATTTAGTTAAAACAGAAAAAATATAAATACTTTGCTTATTAATTGTATTTTGACTTATTTCTTTTTTAATTATTAATTTTGATTTATTAAGTTCAGTAAAATACATTTCTTTTTGAGTTTCATTAAAATCACAAGTTAAAATTTTGTAAGTTTTAGATGGCAGCTCTTTTAAAACATCTTTTTTTGTTCTTCTTAAAATAAATGGAGCTATTTTTGTTTTTAATTTTTTTAAAGTTTCTTCATCTTTATTAATTATTTTTTCTTGAAAATTAATTTTAAAAGTTCTATAGTCATACAAAAAATTATTCATTAAATAATCAAATATACTTCAAAGTTCTAATAAATTATTTTCTATTGGGGTTCCAGTTAAAGCAATTTTATGTTTTGAATTAATTGATTTTGAATCTTTTGAAAATTGAGTATAGTGATTTTTAATTTTTTGGGCTTCATCAAGTATTTGAATATAAAATTCAATATTTTTATAAAACTCTAGGTCTTTATTAAGTAAATGATAACTTGTTACAATTACATCATATTTACTAATTTGATTTAAAACTTTTAGTCTTTCATTTTGATTTCCATCAATAATAGCTATTTTCAAATAAGGTGCATATTGATGAAATTCTTTTTGCCAGTTATATACTAATGAACTTGGACAAACTACTAAACTTGGTAAATTTGTTTTTTTGTTAAAATAAATATCTGCAAGTAATGATAATGTTTGAATAGTTTTTCCCAAACCCATTTCATCAGCTAAAATACCACCAGCTTGTAAATAAATTAATTTTTTTAGTCATAAATATCCACTTACTTGATAGTTTTTTAAAATTTTTTTTAAATTATCAGGTAATTCATTTTTAACAAATTCATTATTATCACCATACAATTTTTCAAAATGGTTTTTTAGTTCATCTTTATTTTTAAAATTAAAATTTTCTAAAAAATAATTACTATTTAATTTATTAACTAATACTATTCCATTGTTTATATCATTAATTGACGTATTTAAAAGTTTTAACTCTTCATTTAACTTATCAAAATCAATTTCTAATTCCAAATTAATAATTTTATTATTTGATAATGTTACATATTTAATTTTTTGTTGATAAGATGATATTATTTTTAGCATATCTTCTCTTGTGAAACCATCAATTTCCCAATCTATTTTTAAAAAATTATTTTCAAAACTTGATGAATTAATTTTGAATTCTTTTTTAATTTTTGGTTTAAAAATTAAATCTTCTGAAAATTTAACATCATATAAATCATTAGTAGCAATTTTTCTAGATCATTCAACAAACTCTAAATATTTTTGATGGTCAACAATTTCAAAAACTTTAAATTCAACATTATAATAATTAAAAAAATTTAATACAGGTTCTAATAATTTTTGTTCTAAAAACCTTTCTCTTTTAAAATAATTATCTTCATTTTCTTTATATGGATATTCTGTTTCTCCATACAAAAAAGAAAGTTTAGAAACTAATACATTTAAAATTTTGTCAAAATAAATTTTGATTTGTAAAACTGGATCAGTTTTAGAAATATTATTCTTTATTATGAATAAATACTCAATTATTCTTTCATAATTTGAAAAAAGTTTTTTTACAGCTAAATACAACTTATAAAAATTATTTTTTGAAAGCTGCTTGTTTATAAACTCACAAAAATCATTAACATAAGAAAAATTATTTATATCATATTTGTAAATATTAATAGTTGATTTAGGTTTTAAATAACTGAACAAAAAAACATGTTCATTTGTTAAAATGTAAAAAAAAGAAAATTCTTTATTTACCTTTAAGCTAAATTTTCTTTTATTATTAACACCTGGTTTGCATTGTTCATCAAATTCATAATTTTGTCCATCTAAAAAATAATTAGTAATATTTCACGAAAAATTATTTTGGTAAAAAAAAGTAATGTTTAATTTATTGAAAAAATCTAATCAATCACTAATTTCATTAATATCAATTATTATTTGTTTTTTTTCAAAAATAATTTTTTTTGAAAGTAGCATCTTTCGAAGCTCTTCAATTTTAGTAATTGAATCATTTTCAATTTGTTCTTTATTAAAAAAACAAAGTGAAAAAAAATAATACTTGTTATCATGCAAAAATAATTCTTTAACATTTGAAACAAAAAATTTTTTGTAATTACAATTAAAATAAAATTCAATTACTATTTTTTTAGAACCATCTTCTTGATTAAAAATAATTGGTGCAATTTCAAAACTAACATTTTTTACATCTTGGTATCTACTAACAAAATTTATATATTGGTTGTAAGTTTCAATTAAACAAAAAATATGACTGCATATTTTTTTTGATGATAAATAAATTTCACAATTACAACTAAATTCCAAAATAGTTTCATTAGCAATTGTTATTTTTGCATCATATTTATCAACTTTAGATTGAACAATTATTTCAGATAATGTTTCATTTATTTTAAAATCAAATATATCTGCACTATCTAAAAGTTCAGCTTTTTTTTCAAGTATTTCAGGAGAAAAGAAAAATTCTTTAATTTCTTCTAAGTTAATTGTTTTCATAGATAATAAAAAAATTTTATACCAATAATCAATTAAAAAATTAAAAATTTATTTTTTGATTTCATTCATCATTTTTTGATAATCTAAATATC
>CAMWUV010000110.1 GCA_947177535.1 uncultured Mycoplasma sp. | reverse complement strand
TAATTAATTAATTAATTTTTTAGAATTTTATTAAGCAATAAATATAAGGTTTAAATGAAAGAAAAATTTAAATAAACTAAAAAATTTTAACTAAAGATTATTTGTTTTTACACATTATCTTTTATTTGAGCGATTTGTTAAACTACAACTTTATAATATTTTCTAATAATGAAAGTTAAGTATTTAAATATTTTTTTGACAAAAAATTTCAATAGTTTTCTCTGAATAATTTTTAGATATATATAAATTTATTTTTATCTAATTTAATAATATTAAAAAAATTTTGGTTATATAAATTATAATATTTAGGTTTAGGGGTATAGTTCAATGGTAGAACGGCGGACTTCAAATCCGCGTGTTGTGGGTTCGAGTCCTGCTACCCCTGCCATTTATAATAAAAAGCATCAAGTAAATCTTGGTGCTTTTTATTTTTTATTTTTGTTTATAATAAACTATTATTTTAGTTATGGGAAATAAGGTTAATAATTTTAAAAGAAAAATAAAAACTAAATTCAAAAGAATGAGTTTATCAATAAAAAGTTTTAATTTTTCTTTTTTAAAAAAATTAAAATATTTAATATTAATGCACTGAACCTTTCCTAAAAAAATATTTTTAGGAATCTTAATTATTTGAATTTTAGGTGCAATTCTTTTGTATACTCCATGAGCTATTAATTATGAATCTTATACTTATGTTAATAATGAATATGTTTTTGTAATTAATCAAGCTGAAAATATTGATTTTTTTATTAACCAACCATCAACTGAATTTCATTATAATTTTTTAGATGCTATATTTACTTCTGCTTCTGCTTTTACAAACACAGGTTTAACAATTGTTTCTTCTATTGGTACAGAACTTTCAATTTTTGGACAATTTGTTGTTTTTGTTTTAATTGAAGTTGGTGGGTTTGGATATGCTTCATTATTTTATTTATTAGGTAAAATGATTCAAAAAATAAGTAAAAAAAGCTTATTTAGTACTTCTTTATTAAATATTGAAAGAGGTGGAACAAAAGTGTCAAACTCTTCAAAAATGATTGTGAGAATTTTTTTTATTATGATTATTTTTCAATTAATTTTCACTTTTGTTTTAAGCGGTTTTTTTTATTCAACTCCTTTGTATGAACAACAAACTTGAGAAAATTTTATAACTACATTATCAGATAAAAGCATAGATGGAACTTTTGATATTGGAAATATTAAAAATATTCCTTTGTCTAAAATACAAGAAATAGGTAACTATAATTTATTTAGTTTAACTTTTGATAATGTTGAAAAAAAATTAATTCCAACCCATGGCGATTATGGAAAATCTTTTTGGTATGCATTATTTATATCTTGTTCTTCTGTTAATAATGCAGGATTTGATTTATTTGGATCAACCTCTTTACAACTATTTAGAAATGATAATGGAATAGCAATTCAATTTATAATTTTGATTTTAGTTTTTATTGGTGGGATTGGATTTCCAGTTTTGTATGATATTTCAATTCAACTAGAATGATTTTGAAAATATAAAATATTATTTAAAATTTTTAAAAAGAAAGAATATTCAAGAATAATCAAACCAAAAATAAGTAATTTTGCAAAACTTTGTTTGTTATCAGCTCTTGTTATAAGTGTAATATCTATTTTAATTTTGTTTTTAACAGAATATATTGGTTCAAATAATCATTTAGAAATAGAATTATCTCAAAAAGGAAATCATATTATAAATAGCAATGTTTCTTTAATGAATTATCCAAACCTTTTAGTGTTTAAAGATGATGAATCATCAGTTTTGATAAATATAAAGTTTTGAGGAGAAAATGCTTATTTTAATAAAAATTTTTCAATAGTGTTTAATGCTTTATGTTGCAGATCAGCAGGTTTTTCAACTATTAATTTTCAAAGTTTGTCAGAAGCATCTATTATTGTTTTTTCAATTTTAATGTTTATAGGTACTTCTCCTTCATCAACAGGTGGTGGAATTAGAACAACAACTTTATTTATCATTTTTAAATCACTTTTTAGTTGATTTAGAGGTGTGGAAAGAACAAGTGTTTTTAAAAGAAAAGTTCCTATAAAAACAATTAATAATTCTTATCTTGTTTTTTTAAGTGCACTAGTTTTAGTATCATTTTTTACAATAATTATGTATGTCACAAGTAATCACACAATTTTAAATAATAATTTAGTTAAAGATTACTATGCAAATAAAGGAAAAATTTTAGATTTTTCTTCTTTCTTTTTTGAAGTTTGTTCTGCTTTTGGAACATCAGGAAATTCTTTTGGAATAACAGGATCATCACAAATTCAATCATGAAATTTAGTTATTTTAATGATTTTAATGTTTGTAGGGCAAATGGGTGTATCTTCATCTCTGCTACTGTTTGCTAGAAAAATACCTAAAAAACGGGAAACTTTTTATTTAGAAGAAGATGTTAGAATAGGATAGATAAAATTTTTTATTTTTTTATAAAAAATTAAAAATTTATATATAATATATTTTGATATATGGTGAAAGTTGATTTTACTTAAATATTAAGTTATTCCAGTGATTAGTATTTGATATATGAGATAGTACTTAATCATATAAAAAGTTAAATCAATTATTATTAGGTGCTTTAACAGAAATTATCTAGATTTTTGTTAAAGTATTAATTGGAATGTTGAATTCTAGATAGCAATATTACTAATTAGCAATCTTGCATTATATATCATGACTGGAAATAAATGAAAAGACCCGCGGGTCTTTTTTTTTTTTTTTTTTTTGTTTGTTGTTTTGTTTTGTTTTAAAAAAAGTCCGCAGCCCCCCGAGCGGAGGAGAGGGGGGGGGGGGGGGGGGGGCTGTAAAAAAAAAGGAGGG
>CAMWUV010000109.1 GCA_947177535.1 uncultured Mycoplasma sp. | reverse complement strand
CTGAAATGCATTAGGGAAAACTTTTATATCATTTAATCAGTCTAATGCAGATTTAGGAAATTTATGACTTGCAAATATAATGCAACAATTAATGTATGAGAAGACTATATTTCTTGCAGGCCTTTGAGTTGGTGATCCTTCACAGTGAGCTGCATATGTTTTATTAGTCTTTGTTGTTTTATCATTAGTTTTAATTGTGATGTCAATTATCTTTGATTTAATGTGTAGATTTGTTACTGCTATTCCTTGATGACAAAAAACAGTTAATTGAATTAAAAATTTAATGAATTTAGATAGATTTGAAAATTTATTTATTAAAGATGAAAAACCTGCTGCTCTACCAACTGCACAAAGCAATTAAAAGGAGAATAAAATGAAACTAAATAAAAAATTCTTTCTATTACCATTTATAGCTGCAGGATTATGTGTGCCATTATCAAGTTGTGCAACTACTCAATATTATGAAATTCAAAATAATTTGGGTTTATTAATTGATAAAAATATGCAAAGAGAAGGTGTATATTTTAACAACTTTGCATTTTTTGGTGGAAGTGATATTTCATATAATTCTTACAATTTATATGAGAGCAATGGATATCGAAGTCAAATTGAACTATTTGAAGATTATGTCAGATATTATGGACCATATAATCTTTCAAATGATTTTTATTGAAATTATATTTTTGGAAAAAGATTAATTTTTGATTTTTCTAAACCTGAAACCACAATTCAATATGCACTAAATAATTTTGATCAATTAACAGAAAATAATAAAATTTTAACAACAATATATAATGTTGACACAAAAGATATTGCTGACTTAAATGAATCTGATTTTAAAGATGCACTTAAAAAATTAATTGAAAAATCATTAAGTTTACAAAATAACACAGGAATGATTATTATTAAAACTCATTACCAAACCAATGATGAAACACTAAATCAAAAAATTAATGCAAATAGTAATCTCATAAAAAACTTAATTGCAACAGATTTTGGTAATGATTTAAACAAATTGAGCAGAATTGGTTTAGTAGATCATTGTGAACTAACTAAAAAAAATACATTAAGTAATGGAGAAAATTTTGTACAATTTTTTTTAACAAAAGATAATAAGTTAAATGCTTATGGGCAACTAGAAATGCTTTATGAAACTATTTTATCTTTATACAAAGAAGTTACTGTAGATGATTTAATTAATTCGTCACATTTTACAACTGCAAACATTTTATATAAAAACCCAACACATTCTTTAACTTATGGCAATAGTTATGTAACAACATCAGATGATGCAAATAAACCAAGTGATACAGAAAATCAAGGTACAACTATAGATAAAATTCAAAATTTTCAAGAATATTTATCAAATTTATCTTCTGCTAAATGACAGTTTTTTGGAGATTCATTAACATATGCTGGAGTAGAAACTTGAGGTTATAAAGGATATGTTGATTATTTAAGATGAATTTTAAAAAATGAATTTAATAGAACAAATGATTTATTTTTAAATGAAGCAGTTTTTGGAGGTAGATATATTCAAAGTAATAACGCATATGGAGAATATTCTTTTCCGGAACTAACTTTTAAAAATTATCAAACAGATATATTGTATGTGATGATGGGAACAAATGATATTGCAAGTATGAACTCATCTACAGTTAGTTCTTATATATCTACAAACATTGAAAAAGTTTATAATGATTTTAAAGAAGCTAATGAAAATGGATGAATGGTGGTTTCTACAATTCCTTATTTTTATTCAATTAATGCAACAACTATGAAAACAGTTGTTGACAGTGCAAATACAGCGTTAAAAACTTTTGCAACAAGTAAAAGTGATGTTGTTTTAATTGACAACAATGCTGCTTTAAACAATGTAATTACAAAACAAATGGGTTTAACAACAGAAAACGCAGGTAGTTCTAATTATATTTTTGAACTTTATTCAAATGATAAAGTTCATTTCAATACAAATGCATACATTATTATGACAAAAAACATTTTATCTAACTTACAGTTTGATTATTCAGAAAGCTTATTTATGGAATTTTAAATTGTATGAAATTTTTAAAGATTAGTGTTTTATCTTTATTTTGCTTTCCTTTATACACAACAAATCTTATTTCTGCCACTAATGTTAATTTGCATAGTGTAAATGATGATATTTCAAAAACTAATTATAGTCATTGAGTTGATGTTATAAAAAATTTTAATTCTGATAATATTCAACTTTTTGTGACACGTGATGCTACTTTAATTTATCAGCAATCATTAATTGCAACAAATTATATGATTCAAACTAATCAATTAAGTGATTTAAATTTATATTGAATAATTAATGAACAAGACTATATAGATAAAAAATGAAACTTTGACTACTTTTCAAATGATTTTAAAAACCAAGTTCAGTTAATTAAAAATATTAAAGATTTAAATGAAAATATTGACAAACCTTATTTAAATTGATTAGATCGAGAAATGATATATCAGTTTTTAAATAAATTTGAATCAATTAATAAAGAATTTAAGTTAGATTTATGAATTGCAGATATTAATATTGAAACTATTTGGAAAGAAGCAGAATATCAAAATGAAACTTTACCTTTTTATAACTTATTAAAACATCTTAATAAAATAAATATTTTATCTGATGGTAATTATCAAACTAAATATTTTGCAAATGCTTTTGTAAACAGATTAAATACTTTAAATTTTCAGTTAAGTAAAAAAGATGCACAAAAAAAAATAGAATCATTTCAATCAGATACAAATAATTATTTATATGATGAATTTGAAAAAACTACAATATTTGATTATTTATTAGATGATGATTTTATCAATGTATTTAATGTAGCAAATTATTATGATTCCCCATACTTTAAATTA
>CAMWUV010000108.1 GCA_947177535.1 uncultured Mycoplasma sp. | reverse complement strand
AACTAATGTATCTGTATTTTGTACAGCATTAAAATAACAAATATTATCATATGGTTTTAATCCATATTCATTATAATTATTTGATTCAACAATTTTTCTAGTAAGTTGTTTTAAATATCCATCATTACTTACACCTAGAATAACTTCTTTTTGTTCAATCATATCAGATTCTTTAATTTCAATTTTTTGAACTTCATCTGAAATTTCAGTTCTTCTTTTATAACCAAATTTTTGTTTAAATGATGTTAACTTTTCAATTAAAACATCTTTTTGTAATTCTTGATTACTAATTAAATTTTGCAAATATTCAATTGTTTTAGTTAATTCATCAACTTCTTCTTTTAATTGATTTATATCAGTTTTTGTTAATTTGTATAGTTGCAATGAAACAATTGCTTCTGCTTGAATTTGAGAAAATTCTCATTTTTTCATTAAGTTATTTTTTGCATCTTCTTTAGATTCACTTGATCTAATTACTGCAATAACTTTATCAATAATTTTTATAGCTTTAATTAAACCTAATAAAATTTCAGCTCTCTTTGAAGCTTTTTCTAAATCATATTCAGCTGTTTTTACAATTATTGAAATAGCAAATTCAATATATGAGTCAAATGCAGTTAATAGTGGAACAATTGTTGGTTTTTTATTCAAAATAACAACAAAATTAGTTGAATAATTAACTTGTAATTTAGTATTTTTTAATAAATAATTTTTTATTAATTCTAAGTTTTTATCTTTTTTGACATCGATTACAATTGATACACCATTTTTATCAGATTCATCTCTAATTTCTAAGATACCTGGTATTTTTTCATCATACATTATGTCATTTAATTCTTTAATGATGATTGATTTATTAGTATCATAAGGGATTTCTTTAATAATAATTTGATTAATTTTAGAATTTGATTCGTTAAATTCTATTTTCGATGAGATAACAAATTTTCCACGGCCAGTTTCAAAAGCATCTTTAAGTCCTGAATCAGTATTAATAATACCACCAGTTGGAAAATCTGGTCCTGGAATAATTTTCATGATAGTAGATAAGCTTGAATTTGGTGTTTTTATTCTATAAATTAAAGCATCAAATACTTCTTTTGGGTTGTGTGTTGGAATATTAGTTGCATACCCAGCAGCAATACCTACACAACCATTTATTAATAAATTAGGAAATAATGATGGTAAAACAGTTGGTTCTTTTTCAGTATCATCAAAATTTAATGTAAATTCAACAATATTTTTTTTGATGTTGTCTAACATAATTGTAGAAACTTCAGATAATCTAGTTTCTGTATAACGCATCGCAGCAGCTGAATCTCCATCAATTGAACCATTGTTACCATGCATATCTAATAACGGTAAATTATTTTTTCAATCTTGAGACATTCTAACCATTGCTTCATAAATCGATGAATCTCCATGCGGATGATATTTACCAATTACTTCACCAACAGTTCTAGCTGATTTTTTATATTGTTTATTGTGAAATAAACCTAATTCACCCATAGCATATAAAATTCTACGTTGAACAGGTTTTAATCCATCTCTAATATCAGGTAATGCTCTATCTTGAATTACATATTTTGCATATCTCCCAAAACAATCACTCATAATTGTAGCTAAAGATTGATTGATTATAGTATTTTTTTTATCCATATTTTAACCTCAATTATTTGTCATATTCAAAATTAACTTTTTCATTGATTCAATCTTTTCTACTAGCAGTATCTTCACCCATTAAGATACTTACATGCAAATCACTATTAACAATATCATCAATATTTACTTGCAGTAATGTTCTTGTTTTAGGATCCATTGTTGTTTCTCATAATTGATCAGAATTCATTTCACCTAAACCTTTATATCTTTGTATTTCATAAGAACTATATTTTGATTTTAATTGTTCTAATTGCTCTTCATCTCATGCATACGAGAAATCTGAATGCTTATGTTTATTTCAAATTTTATATAAAGGTGGCATAGCTATATAAACATGTCCTTTTTCAATTAAAGTTCTTAAGAATTTATAAAATAATGTTAGCAATAAAACTTGAATGTGACTACCATCAACATCAGCATCTGTCATTATGATTATTTTGTCATATTTTAATTTATCTATTTCAATATTTTTTGAGTGTCCACATCCTAAACACGAAATAATTGTAGCAATTTCTTCATTTTTTAAGATATCTGAAATTTTTGCTTTTTCTACATTCATTACTTTACCTCTTAAAGGTAAAATAGCTTGATATTTTTTATCTCTTCCTAATTTAGCACTACCACCTGCTGAATCCCCTTCTACTAAGAATAATTCATTTTTAGTAGCATCTTTACTTTGAGGCGGGGTAAGTTTTGAACTAATCATTTTTTCAGTTGATTTTGATTTAGATTTTTTCTTTTCTTCACGAGTCTTTCTTGCTTCAAGTCTCGCATCCCTACTACGTTTTGCTTGTTCAATAATTGCAGCAGCTTCTTTTTTATGTTCATTTAATCAGAATTCAATATGTTTATCTGAAATTCTTTTTACTGCTTCATTAGCTTCTTGAGTATTTAATTTATTTTTAGTTTGCCCTTCATAATTAATTCATTTTTCAGGAACTTTAACTGAAACAATAGCAACAATACCTTCTCTAATATCTTCAGGTTCTAGACTTTTATCTTTTTCTTTTAATAATTTTTGGTTTCTAGCATAATTGTTTATCACATTAGTTAATGCTAATTTAAAACCTTGAACATGAGAACCACCATCAAAAGTTTTTACACTATTTGCGAATGAAATAATTATTTCATCCATATCATCAGTGTATTGAAAAGCAACATCAACATCTATTTCATTAAATGTATCTGAATAAGATACGATTGGTGCTATTGTTCTTTTTGAATGATTTATATA
>CAMWUV010000107.1 GCA_947177535.1 uncultured Mycoplasma sp. | reverse complement strand
AAGTTTTATGATAAAAGGTGATAATGTCTATTCAAAACTTAAATATGAAGGTGGATATGGTGGATGAACAACAATAGATAAGTTTACTGATCAAAGTAATATTTTGCTTTGAGTTTATATGTTATTTTATTTATTTTTTAGAAAACATAGTTTTTTAAAAAATAATCAATGATTACTAAGTAATTTAGTTTATATTTTTTTCACTTTTATTGGATACAATGTTATCTTAGTTGGTTTTGCAGGATATGGATATGTAGGAAATTTCTTTGAAATATTTGAAAATGCTTGATATCACATAATTTGTCCTTTAACTTTTTTTATATTTGGATTTTGTTTTTTTTATTTTTATAAAAACCAACAGCCTAAAAGTTTTTGATTTTCTTTACTTAAACAAATTATTTATCCATCAATTTATGTACTTTATTTAATTACTATTCCTTTTCTTTTAGTTACTCCTAATAACACAAATTATTCAGTGTATGGTGATTTTACAAATGTAAGAGATCACTTACCAATTGCTTTACCTGTGATACTTGGAATGTGATTAATATTTTTTCCAGTTTCTCATGCAATTTTTTATTATTCGTGAATTTTGATTAATAAAATTGATAAAAACAAAAAATAAGTTAAATTTTTGATTAAAAAAAATAGCACATAATAATTTATGTGTTATTTTTTTACTATGACTAAGAAATATTATTCTGTAGCAGTAGGTAAAAAAACAGGAATTTTTGAAAATTGAAAAGATTGTCAAAACAGTATAAGTGGTTTTAAAAATGCTGTCTATAAGAGTTTTAATACTATAGAAGAAGCAAAATTATTTTTAAATAATTTTAAAAATAATAATTTTAACCAAGAACTTACTGACGATAATTTAGTAAAAAAATCTGTTAGTTTAGATATTGAAAAAAAAATAGTACCTGTTTTTGTGGATGGTTCTTTTAATAAAAAAAATCAAAAAATAGGTTATGGAATTTTGATAATAACAAGTTTAGATTTTTCTAAATCGGTTACTTTTTTTAACTGTCTTACTCAAAACGAATACCAAAAATATAAATCACATTTAAATGTTGCAGGTGAAATAATTGGAACAATTAATGCAATAAAATTTTGTTTAGATAATAATTTTAAGAATATAAAAATTTATTATGATTATGCTGGAATTGAAAAATGAGTTACAAAAGAATGAAAAGCAAAAACTTCAATTTCATTAAATTATTTAAATTTTATTGAAGAAGTAAAACAAAAAATTAATCTGCTTTTTCAAAAAGTTAAATCACATAATAACATTGAGTATAATAGCATAGTTGATGAATTAGCAAAAAAATCAGTAAATATTAACTAAACCTATTTTTTGTTTAGTAAGAATTTAAAAAAAGAATATTATTTAAATATAGATAAAATTACAAATGGATTTTTTTATGATTAGTGATATTAATAATTGTATAATTTTTGGTTTAAGTAATGGTCATCAATTTGCGAAAGAAGTTTCAGAAAAAACAGGTATTCATCTTGGTTCTATAACTACAAGTAAATTTGCAGATGGGGAGATTTTAGTAAAATCAAATAATACTGTGAGGGGAATGGATGTTTTTCTATTTCAGTCTACTAGTAGTCCAGTAAATGATAATTTAATGGAATTATTAATTGCTATAGATTCATTAAAAAGAGCATCAGCAAATTCCATAACTGTTATTATTCCATATTATGGTTATGCTAGACAAGATAGAAAAGCTAAAGGTAGAGAACCAATTACTTGTAAATTAGTAGCAAATTTTTTAGAAAATGCAGGAGCAACTAAAATAATTTTAATTGATATTCACTCAGCACAAACTCAAGGTTTTTTTAATATTCCAGTAGATACAATGACTGCTTCTTGTGTTTTGTTTAGAGAATTTAGAAAAAACAATCCTGGTGCTATTGAAAATTTAACTATTGTAGCACCTGATTATGGAGCTGTTAAAAATGTTAGAAAAATATCAGAAATTTTAAATATTAATTTAGCTATTGTTGACAAAAGAAGACCTAAACCAAATGTTGTAGAAATTTCTAATGTATTAGGTGATGTAGAAAATAAAGATTGTTTATTAATTGATGACATGATAGATACTGGAGGAACAATTTTACAAAATATAGAACTTTTAAAAAGAAAAGGAGGAAATAAAATTTTCGTGATGGCAACACATGGGGTTTTTTCTAATAATGCAATAGAAAAATTTGAAAAAGCACTAGACAATAAACTGATTAATGAAATGTACATTGCAGATACAATTGAAGCGAATTTAAAAATTAAACACCCTAAGATTAATGTGGTTAAATTATCCTCTTTTTATGCTGAAATATTAGAAGCTCAAATTAATCATAATTCTGTATCAGATATTTATAAAAAATATTGAGAAATTGTATGCAGCAAAACATAAACAAACCAGTTATTAATGACGTTGTAATTGTTGAAGGAAAAACTGATACAAATAAATTAAAAAGTATTTTTATTGTAGATACTATTGAAACCAATGGTTTATCTATTTCTGAAAAAAAACTTAAAGAGATAATTTCTATTTCTAAAAAAAAAGGAATTATTCTTTTTTTAGATCCAGATGGACCTGGAGAAAAAATAAGAAAAAAAATAACTGAAGTATTACCTAATAGTAAACATTGTTTTATTGAAAAAAAGGATATTAAAAAAGGAAAAAAAATAGGAGTTGCTGAAGCAAGTGTTGAGAGTATTATAAATGCTTTCAAAAACATAGCTAAATTTTCAAATAATAACATTTCTATTGAGTGAGACAAATACCTTGATTTAAATTTAGATTCTAAAAATAAAAGAATTTTTCTTTGCAGAAAACTTAATATTTCTTATTGCAATCACAAACAACTTTTTAAAAGATTAAATA
>CAMWUV010000106.1 GCA_947177535.1 uncultured Mycoplasma sp. | reverse complement strand
CACCTTCAGTTACTGAAGAAGGTAAAACTGTATTAAAAGCTACACTACCAAGTGAATTAGCACTGGTTTTAAATTTAAAACTATAAGAATTTTGCTTATTCAAATTCGTATAAGTTACTAAGTAAGTATGTGCGGCTTTATCTGGTGAATTATCACTAGAAATCTTAGCAGTAATTTTTAATGTTCCATTAGTATCATCTGGAACTAAACTAAAATCAATTTTTGAAACTGGATAGCCTTTGCTTAAACTAGTGTTAATAAATTGTAAAAAACCAGCATTATTTTTATTATCATTATTATTTGTTAATGAATTAAATGAACTTGGTAAAGTGTTAGCTTCAATAAGTGATTTTAATTGTGGAATATTTATAACATTTATATTAATATTTTGATTATCTTGTGCTTTTGCAGTTGAACCCATAAAATAAAATGCACTTTGTTCAGTATTTTTAAAAACTTGATAAGATTGTTGTGAATTGTAAGACAATACATCTTTTTCATCAGTATAAGTTACTCCCATTGGAATATACTCATATTTCACACTTATTTTAACAGCACCTGTTGTATCATTTTTCTCAGTAATTGAATATGTTTTTTTAGGATACAATAGTGCACCTTTTGAATCAGTAATAGTTTGAGATTGAAATGAAACTTGAAAAGGATCTAAATTATTTACATCTTCAACTTTTAAATTTGAAGGAAGAGTGTTTAAAAAGTCATAATCAGTTGATGTAGATAATGCTTTTCAACTAACCTTATTTGTGATTTTATTTGTTGTTGTAAAACTTTTAGTAATAGTTTTTGGAACTGCACTATCAGGTAAAACAGAAGCAAATCATGGAATTTGATAAAGATTAACTTCTACATCAAAAGTACCTGCTGTATCATTAATATTTTTAATTGTAAATGGAGGTCACTGACTACTTGCTTTAAAAAAAGAATTATTTAAAGTACTTATGTCATCTTGAATAATTTCACTTGGAATTTTTGAACTCAAAACAGATTGATTAATATCAAAATCAGCTGATTTTTGAAATGATTCATCAGAATTTAATAAACCTTTATAATCTCCTACAGACTGATTAAATTGGTTTTGTGTAACACCAATTGCTAATCCTCATTTTGTAACATTATTATCAGTAGGTAGGGCAGGATTTTTTATATATTGTGAATACTGTGCATTAATCATCATTAATTGACCAGTATAACCATAAACATTGTAAATTACAAAATTATTTGCAAACTTACTAACATCATTTGAAGTTATTCCTTTTAAATCCAAATATGTTTGAGGAGATAAAGTTGTACTTGAAGAAGCATTTAAAGTATTTTTATCAATTTTATATACTTTTTCATCACTATTAAATTTAAAATACAAATTCTCATTTGCATCCATTGTTCAAGATTGAATTCATTTAGCTTCACTCATAGTAAAACTAGAAACTTTAATATTACTTAAATTTGAAGGATCTATAATGACTACTGAGTTGTAAATTACAGTTGCTACTTTTCCACTTATCAAAGTGAAATAATCACGTTGTGGTGAAATTGTACTATTTCTATAGTTTGGCAAACCACTTGCAACTTTTTTTGGCACATTCCAACCAGCTTGATTTATTGAATCTAGATTATCATCAACCATCATAAAATAAACATCATATGTTGCTTGCTTAAAACCATCATCACCAGTACTTGATGTTGTACCAAATGAATAAATTTCAACAAAATTAACATTATCTGCAACTGGAATTAAATTTGAAAAGGCTCATCGATAATCTTTATTTAAAGTAGTTCCTTCTTTTAAATCTTGCAAGTTTTCAGCTTGTGATTTACTATTTCCAGAAATTTTTTTAGATGTTTGTGATTTAGCATCATATAAAAAAGCAGTCCCATCATATGAACTTGATGCAGTCCCATAACACATAACATTACCTGATGCTAAAGCAGAAACAAAGAAAACAGTACCAGTTACTCCAAGATCTATAGTTTTTATTACTTGACCAGTAATAGCATTTACTGAAAATAATTTTTGTTTACTACTTGTATTTTTGTTATTTCCATATCCTAAAATTCAAATAGTATCTGTTTCTCTATTATAGTCTCAATTTAATCAAGCTCTATTTCAACTACCTAAGTTATATGTTGCTTCACTACCTAATTTTCCATTATCTCCTTCAACATATTCACTCATATCTAGTTCTCAAATTTTTGAACCATATCAATCAAGTGCAGTAATTTTATTACCTCAAAATGTTAAAGGACCAGTTTTAGTAGATAAATTAGAATTTTGCGAAATACTTTCAGCTGGAACAAGTTCTTTTGTATCATCTTGTTCAAAAGAGTTAATTTTTGAAATTTGGTTTGATGAATTATTTAATAAAGAAAACATTCCAACAGATAAAGCAGTACTCAAACCTAATGCAGCTGTTAAACTTGATATTATTACCCATTTTTTTGTTAATTTCATAATGAAAGTCCTAAAGAATAAAATAAATTTAATAAAACATAAAATCTTAATTTTATTATCCAAAAAAAAAAAAAAAAAATCAAGAAATTATAATGTTTAAAATTATAGAATAAATTTTATTTATTACATCAAAAAATCAGCAACAATAGCTGTCACAAAAATATAAACCATCAAGATCATTCCAAATAATTCAAAACCTGTTTTTAATTTTGGAGAAACTTTTATTTTTGAAAATTTTGATGAAAGACAACAAACTATTTTATAACCATCAAGTGGAGGAATTGGGATAAAGTTAAAAAAGAATAACATTAAGTTAAAAATCGCAAAATAATTAACTAATACAAGTGGTAGTTTATCTAAAGGAATACCTCCGCTTTGTTGTATCTCAGCAACACTACCAAATGCAGTACCTGCTGATTTAACTTGACCTCAAGCATTATAAAATACCATATTTTTTAGCAAAAGAAAGAATGATTCTCCAACTTGAACAAATGGATTACTAGTAGTCTCTTATAGACGTATCCGAGCCCCGGAGA
>CAMWUV010000105.1 GCA_947177535.1 uncultured Mycoplasma sp. | reverse complement strand
TTATAGTGCTTAAATTTTATAAAAATTTGAAAAAGAAAATGAAACAATAAAATTATTTTTTACTTATAAAAATAAGAATGGAGGGAAAATGAAAAAAGATAATTCTTTCATTAAAGATTTTAAATTAAAAAATTTTCTACCATTCTATATAGAAAAAGTTAATGACAAGTTTTTTAGTGCCACTAATAACACCATTACAAAATCTGGATATTTAAAATCTAAAAAACATAAAATGATAGCTAAATTAAATTCTGAAGAATCAAGTAAATTTTTTGATTCACAAGCAATTTTAGATCACAACAATATTAAATATTTGTTAAACCAAGTTGTTTGAAAAATGGTTGCAAAAACAGGTAATAAAGTTTATGATTTTTTTTCAACTTTAGAAACTACAAGTTGAAAGCAACCAATGTTTATTTTTGAAAAATTTGAATTTGAAGATTTAAAAATTATTGGTAATGTATATTCTGAAAAAAGATATATATATTGTTTAAATGTTGATCCTCAAAGTTATTTATATGATTTTGTTGAACAAATTGAAATAGCTTTTGTTATTGATGATAAGAAAAAAAGTATTTCTGGGGGTTTTTCTTTAGTTTGTGGAGAATTAAAAAAATTAAAATTTTTTGATGAAATCATTGAAAAATTTTATTTAAATTCAATGGTTAAAAGTTTTATATTAAAAGAAATTTCACCTCTTTCTGTTAATAATATTTTAGGTATCATGGATTTATATGAAGAAGACGATTTTAAAAATAAAAAAAATAAGTCTTTTGCAAAAAATAAAATTATTAATAAGAAATCACTGAATGATTTAAAAAAATCATGAAAAGATTACTTAAAAGAAAAAATTTTTAATAAAGAAAATTCTATGCTTATTAATAAAAGAAAATATTTAGAAAATGAATATTTTTTTGCTTTTTTAAATATCATATTATCTTGTTTGATTTTGTATGAAGAATTAAAAACTTATTTTTCAAATAGTGAACCAGAACTTTATTTGCCTTTACTTAAAAAACTTGAATATGTAAAAATTAATGAAGATCAAAGTAGTGAACAAGATTTTTATGAAATTATAAGTCTTTTAAAATCTAGATATTATTATTTTGGAAAAGAAAAAATTAAAAATATTAACAGTGCTGAAGATGCATTAAAAATGCTAATTAGTTATGATCGTTTAGAAAATCAATCACTTGGTTCCATTTCAACTATTTATGAAATTAACCGAAATATGAATACACCTTTTTTAAATGATTATGAAGATATTTTTGCAAATTCAAAAGATTTAAAAATTTTATTTTTATTAGCTTTTGATTCTGATGTTTTAGGTATAAATTTATTAACTGCAGATTTTTCTAACTATGATTCTTTTTTAAAAAATATTTTTTCTGTTAATTTTGATAATTCATGAAACAAATTAGTTAAGGATTTAGTTTATAAAAACATCTGTGAATGAAATTATAACTATGTTACTTTTATTGATGCATCCTTTAGTGCTTTCATTATTAAAAATAATCAAGATTTAAAACATAATTCTGTAAAAATTACTAATTTAGATGAACAATTTTATTTATATGAAGAGGATGGCATTTTTAATAATTATTTGTGATCTTTTATTTATGGAAAAACTTTAATTTGAAGATTACAAAACATTGAAGATGATTTGCAAGAAACTAAAGTAAAGCAACCTTGAAAATTGAGAAATTATTTAACTGAACTTGAAACATTAAGACTTACCAATTTAGATGAATACTATGGAATTCAGCAAGCAAAAAATATTGTTAAAAAAATAGATTCTTTTTATGACTTTAATAGCCTAAATAAATTTTTAAAAGAAAAGATAACAAAAGAGGATAAATTATTTGGAAAAGGAAAAGAAAGAAAAAATTTAGCTGCAACATTTGTATCAGCAACAACTTTTGGAATTTTGGATTTTTTTACAATGATTTTTTCAATTTTAACTGTTAATCAAACAAATGTTCCTACAGTTAATTGAATTATTATTGGGGTTGGAAGTTTTTTTGCTTTACTGCTTTTTTTAATTTTGTTATATATAGTTTTTATTCCTTTATTTTTTGGAAAAAAAAGAAAGAATCAGTATTACTAAGAATGGAGGTTAGATTATGAATAAAAATAAATCAAAATACAATGGAATAAAAGTAAAAAACATCTGACCTTTTTACATTGAAAACATCAATGAAAAATTCTTTGATAGTTTATCAAACTATTCAAACAAAGCTTTTGCTAATAAAATATTGCCAAAAATTCAGAAAAATTTTGATGAAGATGAAATGGAAAAATTTAATGAATTAGATAGCTTAACAAAAAATTCAAAAATTTTGTTAATGTTAAATTCTTTATTACAAAAAATTGTTTCAAAAACAGGTTCTAAAAATAATGACTTACTTTATTGCTTTGAAAAAAATAAATTTAATGAACCTGTTTTTATTAAATCTTTAGCTTTTGAAAATAATTTTTATGCTCATGCTAATAAGTCAAAATTTGATAATGAAAGAAAATATGATTTTTTAATTGAAATTAATAATGATTCTTATTTAAAAAAATATTTTTCAATTATTCAATTATCCTTTTTTTTAGAAGAAGAAGCTCAAATGTTATCTGGAGGTTTTTCAATAAATTTTAATCAAATTACTGAAAATAAATCAAATGAATTTGAAAGTATGATGAATTCTGTTTATTTGCATTCTTTAATTAAGCATTTTATGTCTAAACAACTATATCCATTATCTCTAGAAAATTTATTAACTGTAATTAGTAATGGAAATGAAGAGTTTAAAATAATTTCAAAAAAACCTAAATTAAATGCAAAACAAAATCAAAAAACTAAAATTAAACAAAAAAAGAAACTTAACTATGAAGAAATTACAATTAATGATTTAAGAGAAAATTGAGTTTATTTTATTGGTAGAAAATATTTTTCAAATCGTAAAGTAAGTGAAAAAGAAAAAGAATTTTTTGAAAATGAATTATTTTTTTCAATTTTAATTATTAATTTAATAACTTTATCAT
>CAMWUV010000104.1 GCA_947177535.1 uncultured Mycoplasma sp. | reverse complement strand
TCATAAAAAAGAACATAAATTATTATCATTTAAGTATATATAAGTTTTTTCAATATTAACTTTTTTGTCAAAAACTATTCAGTCATAAAAATCATAAAAATAAATATAATTTCTTTTTTCAAAAAATAAATCTTTTATTTCTTTTAATCTTTCAAATATTTTTATTAAACTTCACTCATATATATATGTGTTTTTATTAGTATAGATATCATCATGCATATAAAATCTACCCAACAAAAAACTTTCAATGTAGTTAATTGCTGTTTTTGTAAAACAAACATCATTGTCCAACAAGACAGATCTTTCTACTAAAAAATCAATATCAATTGTTGAAAAACATGTACCAATATAATAAGAATCTCTTAGTAAATAATCTATTCTATCAACATCTAAATTAGAAGAAATTAATCTACTTATTCATTCTTGTTTACACTCTCCTGTATAAACATTTACTAAGTCATCAGGATTAATTTTATTTTTTTTTAATAAATGATAAATTTTTAAATTTTTGTTTTTTATTATTTCTATACCCATTTTTTCATGATCAATATTTGAAATTTTTTCAAAAACATGACTAAAAGGACCATGACCTATATCATGTAACATAGCAGCAAGTAAAAACAACTTTCTATCTTGTTTAGAAATTTGATTTATAAAATGTTTAACAAATTTTTTTGCTACACAAAAAGCTCCTAGACAATGGCTGTATCTATTTTGTGTTGCAGAAGGAAAAATTTTATAACTAATTCCTAATTGCTTAATTTCTAAAAGCCTTGTCATTTCAAAACTGAAAGCAAAATCAGCTAATCATTTATCATTAGAAAAGTTTATTTCTTTATGAATGGGATCTTTAATGTAATAATTTAACTTTTTTTTGAAAGTTTCTGCTTTTTTATTTTTTTGTTCTGATATTTCTTTCATCTATTTTTCCTTGTTATCTAAAAAATTTTTAATATTTTCTATAACTTTATTTTTACCCAAAATATAAATAATTTTTGCTAGTTCAGGTCCATGACTTTTATGAGTAGAAAAAACTCTAATTGGCATAAATAGCTCTTTGCCACTTCTCGTTGTTTGTGTTTTAACATAATCAATTACAGAAAGTATTTCATCAATATTTCAATTTGATAATTCATTAATTTTTTTTGAAAAAAGTTTTATAAAATCTTTTGTTTTTTGATCTGATAAGAAAGAATGTTTTTTTAAAATTTGTGAAAATTTTTCAGGCTTAAAAAAAGTTTCTTCAATTAATTCATTAAGTTGCTTAGCATAAGAAATTTGGTTCTTGAAAAGAAGAATAATTTCATTTTCTTTACTTTTTAAAAATCCCAAATCCAAGGTTACAAAAGATTTTGAAAAAGAAACAAAAGCAGTATCTGACATTCTTTTAAAATGTTCAGAAGAAATTCATTCCATTTTTTTAAAATCAAATGTTGTTGAGGATTTACTAACTTTATTAATATCAAAATTTTTGATTGCTTCAGCTAATGAAAAAATTTCTTCATTATTATCAGCTGATAAACCTAATAAATACATAAAGTTTACAATTGCCTCTGGAGAAAAACCCATATTTTTATAATCTTCAATAAACTGTTTTAATTCCATATTTCTTTTAGAAAGTTTTTTACCAGATTCATCAGTAATTACAGACAAATGCCCATAAATAATATCTTTATTTATTTTTAATGCTTCGCTAATTCCGATTTGATATGGAGTATTAGATAAATGTTCCTCACCTCTAATAACATGACTGATTAGCATATCATCATCATCAATAACTACAGCAAAATTGTAAGTTGGTATTCCATTTGATTTCAAAATTACAGGATCTGTTAGTGCACTTGTTGGAATACTCATCTTTCCTCTAATCAAATCATTTCATTCAATATTTATGTTGTCTACTGTTTTAAATCTAATTGAAAAAGGTATCTTGTTTTTTATTTTTTCTTCTATTTCTTCTTCAGATAATTTTAAACATGCTCTATTATATTTTGGTGTGGAACCTTCTTTTAAAGATTTTTTTCTATTTTTTTCTAAAGAATCAGAAGTACAAAAACATCTATATGCTTTTTTTTCTTTTAATAACATATAAGCTTTTTCTTTATAAATTTGCAGTCTTTCGCTTTGAATATATGGGCCATAATTACCTGGGTTTAATGGAGATTCATCAGGAAAAATTTTTAATCACTTTAAATTTAATAATTGTGAATCAATCCCATTTTCCACATTTCTTTCAATGTCAGTATCTTCAATTCTAACAATAAAATCTCCATTATTTTTTTTTGCAAATAAATAATTAAATAATGCAGTTCTTGCACCACCTATATGAAATAATCCTGTTGGGGAAGGTGCATATCTTGTTCTAATAATTATATTTTTTTTCATAATTTTTATTTTTAATCTGAAAGAATTGAAAAAAATGTTCCACCAGATCCGCTTAAAAATATTTCCTTATTATTATTTTCTTTTTTCAATTTTTTAAATTCATCAAACAAGTTTTTATATAGACTAAAAGCACTTGTTTGCAAATCATTTTTATATCTTTTGTTTCTAATAATTTTAAAATACAAAAATTGATTTAGACAATATTTTTTTATATTAGTAACATTATTATCAAAATGATTAAAAACTTCTTTGCTACTACATCTGATGTTATTAAAAAATAATTTAACTTTTATTTTGTTTTTTAAATTTACTTTTTTTACTTTTTGACCATATCCAAAAACTTTAGCACAATCAAATTGTTTAATAAAAAACATTAAATCGCTACTAATTTTTAAAATATTTTTTTTAAGTTTTTTATTAAATTTAATTTTGTTATTTTTTAGTAAAAACAAAAATAAACATGCTGCATTTGAAGAACCAGAACCTAAACCTGAAAATAAAGGTAATTTTTTCAAAATGTTAATTTTAAAAAAAATATTTTTATCAATTAAATTATTTTTTTTTAGTAATTTTATTGTTTTTACAAAAATGCAATCACCTATATAGATTCTTTTTTTATTAAAAAAATCGTAATAGTATATTTCATC
>CAMWUV010000103.1 GCA_947177535.1 uncultured Mycoplasma sp. | reverse complement strand
ATTTTTAGGAGAGAATTATGTTTAAATCAATGATAGCTTCAATTGTTTCAAAATCAATGAAGAAAAAACTTGAAAATTCAACAATTAAAGAAGAAGATTTAGTAGATGTTTTGAAGCAAATAAGAATTTCATTATTGGATGCTGATGTTAATTTGGGTGTAACAAAAAATTTAATAAAAAACATCAGAGAATCTGCTGTTGGAACAATGGTAGATCCTGGACAAAAACCTGAAGATGCTTTGTTGCTTATTATTAAAGAGGAACTAATAAAAGTTTTAGGAAGTGAAACTAAAACAATTGATTTTAATAAAAAAAATTTAAAAATTTTAATGGTTGGTTTACAAGGTTCTGGTAAAACAACTACTGCTGCAAAAGTAGCTAATTTTGCTAAAAGTAAATTTAATAAAAAGCCTCTTTTAGTTGCTTGTGATATTTATCGTCCTGCTGCAATTGACCAATTAGAAACACTGGCAAAAGAAATTAAAGTTGATTTTTATGAAAAAAAACAGCAAAAACCTGCAATCACATCAAAAGAAGCAATTGAATTAGCAAGTAAAAATAAAAATGATTTGGTTGTGATTGATACTGCTGGGAGATTACACACAAATAAAGAATTAATGGATGAATTGAAAGAAATAAAAAAAGTAGTTAATCCTGATGAAATTTTATTGGTTGTTGATGCGATGGCTGGTCAAGACATTACAAATGTTGCACAAGAATTCCATAATAATTTAGACTTAACTGGAATTATTATTACTAAATTGGATTCAGATGCTAGAGCTGGTGCTGCATTATCATTATGTTCAATTTTGAATGTTCCAATTAAATTAACTGGTGTTGGTGAAAAAGTGGGTTCTTTGGATGTTTTCCACCCTGATAGAATTGCTGATAAAATTTTAGGATTTGGTGACATGATTTCATTAGCTGAACAAGCTGCTGAAAATTTGGATGAAAAGGTAGTTAAGCGTTCTTTTCAAAAAATGTTATCTGGAAAAATGGACTTAGAAGATTTAATGAATCAAATGGAGCAAATTTCTAAAATGGGATCACTAGGTTCTATTATGAATATGCTTCCAAATTCTCCTCAAATTACTGAAGATAAAATTAATGATGTTGAACAAAAAATGCAAGTTTGAAGGGTATTATTATCTTCAATGACAGTTAAAGAAAGAAGAAATCCAGCTCTTTTAAAAAAGAATCCTAACCGAAGAATTAGAGTTATTAAAGGTTCTGGAAGAAAAGCTGATGAATTAAATAAAATGCTAAGTGAGTGAGAAAAAGCAAAAGAAAGAATGGAATCAATTGGTAAACAAATTAAAAAGGGTCAAAACCCTTTCACCCAATGAATGAAGTAAAAACTGCTAAATTTATTTAAAACTAAAAGGTACTAAAGATAAAAAATTAGTACCTTTTTATTTAATTGATATGTTATTATTATATATGCTGTGTGTAAACTATTAATTACCCAGCTCAACCATTCTTGTAGGTAATTAAGTCTCCTAATTTTATTAGTTGAGCACCAACCAAGATGAGTCTAGTTAAAATTTATGGAGGAAAAATGTTTGCTATTTTTGAAGTAGGAAGTAAACAATACAAAGTCCAAAAGGGTGATGTTATCTATGTTGAAAAACAAGATAAAAAAGTTGGTGAAAGCATTTCTTTTGACAAAGTATTAATGGTTGATTCTACAGTTGGGAAACCTTATATCAAAAATGCTTCTGTTTCTTGTAAAGTTGAAAAACAAGGAAAACAAAAAAAGATTTTGATTATTAAGCATAAAAGATATACACGTTCTTTAAAAAGACAAGGTCATAGACAACCATACACAAAATTAGTTGTTACTGATATTAGTTTAAAATAATGATTTATATAGATTTTTATTTAGATGGTTTTAAAGTAGAAGGCCATGCTGAATATGCAAGTAGTGGTAGTGATATTGTATGTGCTGCCATATCAGGAATCTGTTTTGGATCAATAAATTGATTTAACAAAAATGATATAGTTATTTTTGAAAGTGACAAGCAAAAACCCAAATTAATATTCAAAATTAATTTGTCTGAAAAAAACAAAACGGGAATTTCTTTAATTGAAACTCAAATTAGAACAATTTGTGATTCATATTCTCAATTTTGTAAATTCAAAAAATATGATAAAGAATTGGAGTAAAATTATGAAAAACTTAATAATTAAAAAAATTAATTTACAATTCTTTGCTAGTAAAAAAGGGGTTGGATCTACAAAAAATGGTCGTGATTCAAACCCTAAATATTTAGGAGCAAAAAAATCAGATGGTGAATTTGCTAAATCTGGTCAAATTATTTATAGACAAAGAGGAACAAAAGTTTACCCTGGCAAAAATGTAGGTTTAGGAAAAGACCATACATTATTTGCTAAGATTGATGGAATTGTAAAATTCACAAAATTTGGAGATAACAAAACTAAAGTAAGTGTAGTTGAAAAGTAATTTAAAAACACTTACTTTTTTTAAAAAAATTGGTAAAATAAATTGTTATGAATAATACTGTAGAAAAAAAAGAAAAAAAGAAAAGAAATACTAATTTAAAAGCAATTTCTTGATCAAAGATTGGAATTATTTTTGGTTTTATTGTAGCTATTGCTTTTTTTATTGCTGGAGCTGCTCTTGTGGGTGTTTATTACAATAATTTTCAAGCTTATCAAAGTCTTGTGTCATCTTGAAAGGGAGGTCCAGGATTTGAGGATTATTTAAATTCTCACAATCAAAATGCTTCAAATTATACAAATGAAACTAATAACCAATGAGTTTATGCGAGTTATTCAATGTTTGCTTTAGGGATATCTTTTTTAATTTTAGGAATTATTTTAGTTGTTTTATTTTTATTTTTGCTTAGAAGACAAAATAAAAAAAATAAAAGTATCAGTAAAAATAAATCTTTTGAAACTGATATTAACAATAATAAAATATCAATATTTAAATTTAAAAAATAGCAAGTTAATGCTATTTTTTTTTTTTTTTTTTTTTGTTTAGTTTTTTTTTTTTTAATTGTTTTTTTAGTTTGAAGGGGGGCCCCTTGTGATGGTTTTGTGGGGGTTGTTTTTTTTTTGGTTTATTGT
>CAMWUV010000102.1 GCA_947177535.1 uncultured Mycoplasma sp. | reverse complement strand
AAAAAATTTAAAAATTGGATTTTTTAAATCTTTAAATTTTTATAAAATGAAAGTAAAAAAATAAGTTTTTATATGGAGATTTTATGAAGAAAAAATGAAAAAAAATATTTTTATGAACTTGTTTAACTACAACATCAATTGGTGTATGTACTATTCCTATAATTTCAACATCTAGTCAAAAAAACACTCATTTAATTGATAATTCACAAAAAATTGGTAATTTAGAAAGTAAACTTTTTTTGAATAGTAAGACTATTTCAAAAAATGATCAGGTAGATTTTTTTAAAAATGTCTCATTAAGTGATGTTTTAAAAGAAGTAAAAAATGCTGACAGTGAAATTTATAGTAGTATGAGTATTACTAGAAATTCAAGCACTACTAATAATAATGAAACTAATCCTTTTGGTGAAAAAGATGTATTTGAAGAAATTAATAACAATATAGAAAAATTTACTGAAATAACTGAAAATATTTTAAGTGGTAAAACTAAAATAGAAGAAATAAATAAAAATTTAGAAGATTATAAAAATAAAAATTCTTCAGAGTATGAAAATATTTTAGAAAAAATATCTGATTCAATGGATGAAAATATTGATGAGTTAAATAATAAAGATTTGATTAACAAGTTTAATTTGGTAGAATCTTATAATTCAAGTACTATTGATTCAAAATTAACAGACATTACAATTTATGATGATTCAGCAAAAGAAAAAATAACAATAACTGCTGATAATTTAGCTTTTGCTAAAAAATCAAAAATGCTTTTAGATAGATTAAAAATCTATAGAGATAAAATTCAAGGTGTTTCAATAGCGTCTGCAGTTTTAACAGCAGCATCATGGGCGATAGCTGCTTTCTATTGATCTGCTTGGTGAATGTTTGGTGCTAATGTACCTTTTGCTGTTGCTGCTTCTGTGCAAGCTGGATTATCAACATGAACTACAAATGATTCTTTTAATGAGTTAAAAACTACAGAAAAAGACATAGAAAATTTTGAATCTGAATTATCATCAAAAGACTTTAAAGAGTTTGAAGAGTTTTCAAATTATTTATTAACTATTGCTGATAAAAACCTTCAAAAAGGTGCAATAGATTTTTCAATTGTTCTTGGTAAACTTACAACTTATCCAAGACTTTTATCTTCTGCAATTGATAAAATTATTAAAAAGGGGTCAGCATATCTTGTTAAAAATATATCTCTTTGAACTGAAAGATTCAGCAGTTTTTTAATGAAAAATTATTCATCAAAATTAATGAAAAATGCAATAAATTTTATTTCAAAAAGATTGAAAGACAGGTTATTAAAATTTGCATCATCAAAAATTGCAATGAAAGCAGTTTCATGAGCTTCACCTGCAGCTGTTGTAATAAGTGCATTGGATGTAGTTTTAAGTATTTGTAGTTTTGGTGCAGATATTGCAATTTTAAATCCTAGAGAATTAAATAGTTGATAAAATAAATTCTATAGATAATGAAAAAAATAAATACTTTTTTAAAAGATTGTTCTGTTAAAAATCTATCACTTGATTCAACTGGTAAAAAAAATAAAAATTTTCTTTTAAGGTCTTTTTCATATGAAATGGACATTAGTGTTTTTGATGATATTTGTAGAAACAAATCTTATAGTGAACTGGTTAATTGTTTCATAAATAAATTTTTATTTAATAAAAAAAATAAATTTATTTTTGTTTATAGTCTTTTTACAGCAATAGTTTTTAGAGTACTGAACTTATTTGTTTTTGTTTCTTTCTTTTATGGAATTATTTTTTTGTTAAATAAAGTAAGTTCAGTTGAATTTTTTGTATCTGGAACAATTACATTAATTTTATCTATTGTTTTTTGCCTGTTGCATTTATTGGTTTTTAATAAATTAATAAAAATTTCTAAAATTAAAAATAAAGAATACATAACAAAAAGATTTATCATAAATACAACACTAATAAATATTTGAGTTTGAAAAGCTTCTAAGTATATTTATAAATTTTTTGATATTTATGAAGAAAAAAGTATCAAAAATTACTCAGAATGAAAAGAAATATTAGAAGATAAAATGGATCTATTTATTTCTGGTATGGATATTTTTTTAAAATGTTTTGGAGTTTTTGAAAATAAAAAAAATATTATTATAAATAAAACTAAAAAAATAAAGAGATATAAAATCACTAAAAAAACACCATCACCAGATTTTTCTTCTATAATAATTTTTATTTTCTTTCTTAAATATGGTTGTCTTCTTGCTTTTTTATATTTATTTTTTTGTGCTATTCTAGCAATTATTATCTACTCTATAACAAATAATGTATAACTATAAAAATTATAAAATTTATAATTTTTTTAAGATTTGTTTCAAAATTAAAAAGGTCTAATATGAAAGAAAAAAACACTAACAGTTCTTTGATTAATGTTAATAAAAATGTTGATATAAATTGGTTTGAAATGGAAGAAGAGTTTATTAAAACCATGAAATTTAAGTGATTATCTTATCAATTAAATTTTGATAATTTAAAAGATTTATATGAAAACTCTGATTTAGAAAAAGCATATAATTTTATTTCAATACCTATTCTTTTTAACAAAAGAAATAGAAAAATTTTTATTATTAGTGTATTTATTTGAGTTATTGTTACTATTTTTATTTTAGCTTTATATTTTTGCATATCTTCTGCAGTATTGTATTTACTTTTGAATTATACAAAAATGAATTTTTCAGCTGTGATTGGAATATATTATGCAATTATGATAATTTTTTCACTATTTTATGGTTTAGTTTCTTTTTTGTTAGATTTTAAAAAAGAAAAAGGTTCTATTAAAAAGAAAGTAAAAAGAAAAAAAATTTATGAATGTTCTTTTATAAATATGTATTTATGAGTGTGAGCAAAATATTTTTGAAAATTTAAGAAATTATATGAAGATAAAACTAATAACTATTTTGATGAATGAAAAAAATTAATTGATGATTCAGACTATAAATTAATACTTGTTTTTGCTCTTTTTTTTGGTTGTTTTGTTAATGTTAAAAATTTAGAAATCAAATCAATAAAAATAAAAAAATTTAAAAATAATATAAAACCTATAAATTTAAAAATTCGTATTTTAATGATAATTCTTGGCAGTTATTTTTTTAAAT
>CAMWUV010000101.1 GCA_947177535.1 uncultured Mycoplasma sp. | reverse complement strand
CATCTATATAATTTTGATTATCCATAACAAAAACATAGTCACTTTTTTTAAAAATTTCATTTGTTAATTTTTTGCTATAAAAATTAGACACATCTATTTTTAGATTTTTTAAAATTTTTTTAGTTTCTGAGTGCATATCATCACCATCATTCCATCCAGATGTTCCTGCACTTAAAATTTCATATTCATATTTTGAACTATTTTCACTTATTTTTTTAAAAAGAAATTCTGCCATTGGAGATCTGCAGATATTTCCTAAACAAACAAAAGTAATAATTTTTTTCATATAATCCTATCTATTAAAAAATAATTTAATTTTTTTAAAAATATTTACTAAATTATTGTAAAATGGCATTTTATGTTTTGACTTTTTTATTAATTTAAAGTATAAACTTATATAGCAGTATATAAAAATTAAGGATTTTAAATATAATGGAAAAAGTTATAAATAAAAATAATACAAGTATAGCTTCTTTAAATTTAAAACATATTAGAAATATTGCTATTTCTAGTCTTGTGATAGAAATAGTAGCTGTGATTTTAGGTTTTGTAGCTTTTTGACTTGTTAAAGATACTTTAGCTGCTACTATGTCTGGTAGTAATTTAAATGTTTCTGCTATTTTTAATGCATTTAATGAACAAGATCACATAGTTTCACTGTCTTTAGTATCAGCTTTTATGTTTTTTACTTTCATTGCTTTCTTCATTTTACCAACAATATCAGCATGTTATTTTGGTTGAAGATTAGAACCTGAACATAAAAGTATTCTTACATCATTAATATTAGCAACTCCTGCATCATTACTTTTTTTACCTTTTGTAGTTTTGGCTTGACCAGTTACTTTATTGGTATTAATTTCAAAATCAGAAATTGCAATTAAAAAAGAATTAGTAAAAAGTGCAGCTAATAAAGTTGTTACTAATACACAAAAAACAAAAATTGTAGATTTAACAACTCCTGTTACACAAGTTCAACAAGCACCTCAAACTGTTGTTTATAGACCAGGTCAGGGTATACAACCAAAACCTGTGGTTAATAGACCTGTTGTTAACACAGTGTATTCTGCAACTGGTAGACCACAAACTACTACAGTTTACTCTACAAGTGTAAGACCTGGTGTATCTACGGGTGTAAAACCTCAAAATACAATATATGTAAGAAATTCAAAACCTAATTAATGTTTAGTAGAATTTAAAAGACAAATAGAAAACTAATTTATTAGTTTTCTATTTTTTTTATTTTTTAATAAACTATACAATCTATAGTTGGTTTTTTATTTTTGCAAATTAGTTAAACTATTCTTTGGTAGTTGTTGATGCAAAAAGGTAACAAAAAACTAAAATTAGATCAAATTGACAGAAAAAATCATATTGATGAATTAATTTATTTCATGCCTTTTCAAGATAAACTTGAATGAGCGAAATTAAAAATAAAAGAATTTTTAAACTGATGTGAATTAAATGATTTTAAGGAAATACTAATTTCTTTTAGTGGTGGCAAAGATTCTACTGTTTTATTAGATTTAGTTTTGAAAGTTCATAAAGAAATAAAAAGTAAAATATATTTAGTTCCAGCTTATGCTATAGAAATAACATTTCCATCAACAATAAAATTTATTAAAGATACAGTTTCAAATTATCAAAAAACATATAAGTATTTAAAAAATCCATTATTTAAAAAACCTACAATGGCATGAAAAGATATTTTAATAAAAAAAGGATATCCAATTTTTTCTAAACAGGTTTCTGTTTTATTAAATAGATTAAAAAGATCAAAAACAAAAAACTCATTGACAAAAATGTGTTTTGGAATTGAGCAAACAGCAAGATTTAAAATATCTTATAATCGTCTTTTTTTACTAGATTCAGAAATGACTTTTTATTTTGATGAGAATAATAATAGAGTTGACTATTTTTTTTCAGAAAAATGTTGTGATTTAGTAAAAGGCGGTTTAAAACATGATAAAAGACCAAGTTTTATTGGTACTTTAGCTAATGAATCTGTATTAAGAAGACAATCTTGAATTTTACATGGTTGTAATATTGTTTCTAAAAAAAATCCAATGTCTAGGCCTTTATCTTTATGAAATACTAAAGATATTTGAAAATATGTAAAAGAAAATAATTTAAAAATTAATGATGCTTATAACTATAATATTGAAAAAAATAATATTGAAAATTTAAGATTTACAAGGCTTGGATGTACATCTTGTCCCATGGGAAGTCATATAGAAGAAATTATTTCTAAAAAATACTCTAAAGATGATAAATTACCAGAAGACTATAGATATTGAAATAGATTTGAAAAATTAAATGATTATATGCCTAATTTATATGAAACACAGATTTGAAAAACAGGAATGTTTCATATTTTATGTGACATGAATATCAAAATTAGAAATGATAAAAAATATATGGAATATTTTTACAAAAGAAGAAAAGATATTGATAATTGGTATAAAAATATAAAAATAAATATTTTAAGAGTAATGATTCAGATTGAAATGAGTGATAATAATTCAACAAATTGAAAATATACAATTAGTGATTTCAAAAAAGCATTAAAAAATTTCAAAATAGATCAAAACATATCAATTACTGAAATAAAATTATTAAGAGAAGAAGAGAAAAACAGAGAAATAATTAGAAAAAATTTAAATAATCATCATGAATAAAAATAAAAAAAGCCTAAATCCAACCCCCCCCTATTACCTAATAAAAATGATTATAATTATTTTGAATTTAAAGTAGATATAAAAACTTTTCTTATTGAACTTAGAAAATTAATGAATAAAACAATTAATGATTTTGTTTGCGAATTAGGATGAAACAATGAAAAATATTATTCTAAAATAGTAAATGGTTATTTAAATAATAAAACAAATGAAAGAATTTTTAGTAATCCTACTGTAAATTATATTTTTGGTGGAATTAATCATGCAATTAATTATTATCATGATTGAAAATTGCAAAAAGAAAATATAAAAAAATTAATTTTTAAATATTTTTTAATAAATTTTTAATTTTTATTATTTTCTTTTAGTTAGTTATTTTTTAATAAATTTATTCACTTATTTAATTAACATCCAGGTCACAATTTCCCTTCCTCCTCTCCTCCCAGTCTCTCCCCCCAATCTTCCCTCTGTTCCCACATCCAATCCTTTTCTCCTCCATTTCTGTTTAGGAC
>CAMWUV010000100.1 GCA_947177535.1 uncultured Mycoplasma sp. | reverse complement strand
ATACAACAGTAATTGAATACATTATAAAAAACGAAAATCCTAGTCAATCTATTCATTTAAAATTTTTAAAATTTTCAATGAAATTAGAAAAAAAATTGCTTTTTTTATTTTCTTTTTCAATAAATTTATTATTCATATAAAACAATTAACCTTTCTTAAAATGTTTTAAAATAATAACACAAATTAAAAATTAAAAAATTAATAAGCTAATTTTATTTCCTTACAAGGGATTAAAAAATCCCAAATTAAATTGGGATTTTTTAAAATTAATTTTTTGAATCTTCTTTGTCTTTTGAATCTTTATTTTCTTCAGACTTAGAATTATCTGCATTTTTTGCAGCTTGAGAAAATTGTGACATCATTGCTTCAAATTGATTAATTTTACTTTTTAATTCATCTCATTTTTCCTCTTTTAAAAGAGTTTCAAATTCATTAATCATTTTCTCAGCTTCTTCTTTTTGTTTAGCATCAACTTTTTTGCCTTCTTCGCCTTCTAAAGATTTTTTAAACATATTAATTAAAGATTCAGCTTTATATCTAGTTTCTTGTTGATCTTTTAATTTTGCATCTTTTTCTTTATTTTCTTCTGCCTCTTTGATCATTCTGTCTATTTCATCTTGTGATAAACCACTTGAATCTTTAATAGTAATATTTGCTTCTTTGTTTGTTTTTTTATCAACTGCTTTTACATTTAAAATACCATTAGCATCAATATTAAATGTTATTTCAATTTGTGGAACTCCTCTAGGAGCAGGTTCAATTCCATCTAATACAAATCTTCCAAGTGATTTATTATCACTTGCCATTTGTCTTTCACCTTGTAAAACATGTACATCTACTGCTGGTTGATTATCTGCAGCTGTTGAAAAAATTTGAGATTTTGAAATAGGAATAGTTGAATTTCTTTTAATTAAAGGTGTAGAAATTCCACCCATTGTTTCAATACTTAATGTTAAAGGTGTTACATCTAATAAAAGAATATCTTTAACATCTCCCATTAAAACACCACCTTGAATAGCAGCACCAGCAGCTACTACTTCATCAGGGTTAATTGTTTTATCTGGGTTTTTACCTAATTTAGATTTTACAAGTTCTTCAACTGCAGGCATTCTTGTTGAACCACCCACTAATAAAACTTTATGAATATCACTTGCAGTTAATTTTGCTTCTTTTAGAGCATCATCTACTGGTTTAATTGTTCTTTGTAGCAAATCTTTAGTTAAATCTTCAAATTTAGCTCTTGTTAATTTCAAATCAACATTCAAAGGACCATTATCAGTCATTGCAATAAAAGGTAAACTAATATCTACTTCTTTAAGACCTGAAAGATCAATTTTTGCTTTTTCTGCAGCATCTTTTAATCTTTGCATTGCCATTTTATCTTTTGATAAATCAACATTATCTTTAGTTTTAACTTCACTAATTATTCAATCAATTATTTTTTGGTCTCAGTCATCACCACCTAAATGATTATCTCCAGATGTTGATAAAACTTCAAAAGTACCATCTGCTATTTCTAATATAGAAACATCAAAAGTTCCTCCACCCAAGTCATAAACTAATACCTTATGTTCAGTTGAAGATTTATCCATTCCATAAGCTAAAGCTGCAGCAGTAGGTTCATTAATAATTCTTTCTACTTGCAATCCAGCAATTTTACCTGCATTTTTTGTTGCATTTCTTTCTGCATCATTAAAATAAGCTGGAACAGTAATAACAGCTTTACTAATTTTTTTTCCTAATTTTTCTTCAGCACATTTTTTTATGTAACTTAATATTTGAGCAGAAATTTCTTCTGGCTTATACTTTTTACCATTAATTTCCACTGTTTTATCAGTTCCCATTAATCTTTTAATTGAAGCAACTGTATTTTTATTAGTTACCATTTGTCTTTTAGCTACATCACCAACAATTATTTCATTGTCTTTAAAAGCAACTACAGAAGGAATAGTTCTTTTTCCTTCAGGTGTTTCTAAAATTTTTGGTTTTCCGTTTTCCATTACAGCAACACAAGAATTTGTTGTTCCAAGGTCAATACCAATAATAATATTACTATCTGTCATACATTATTCTCCTTATTTTATATTTAAAAAATTCATTACTAAAAAATAAACAATATATATGATAACACATTTTTAGCACTCTTTCACCTTTTTTGCTAATTTGACATATTTTTTTCTTTTTTTTAAATAATAATTAAAATTAATTTAAAAAAGGAAATATAAAAATGAAATATAAAATTTTAGCAAATGGTGTAAAAATGCCTATCTTTGGTTTAGGTGTTTATAAAGCAGAAGAAAGTAAATGTGAAGAAATTATTAGTTTAGCAATCAACAAATATGGTTATAGAATGATTGATACAGCTCAAGCCTACTTTAATGAGGAAGCAGTCGGAAATGCTTTGCAAAAAATAAATGTAAAAAGAAAAGATATATTCATCACAACAAAAGTATGAATTTCAAATTATGGATATAATAATACAATGTTTTCAATTAATAAATCTTTAAAAAAATTACAAACAAATTATATTGATTTAGTTTTAATTCATCAGCCTTATGGAGATTATTATGGAGCTTGAAAAGCATTAGAAGTTCTATACAAAAAAGGTGTAATAAGAGCAATTGGTGTCTCAAATTTTGAAGCAGATAGATTAGTTGATATATGTTTGAATGCAGAAATAAAACCTGCTGTGAATCAAATAGAATTACACCCTTTAAGACAAAGATTAACAGATATTGAATGAGCTAATAAATATGATGTGGCTATTGAATCATGAGCTAGTTTAGGCAGAATGGCAGATGAAATTGTTAAAAATCCAATTTTAATGGATTTATCAAATAAATACCAAAAAACTGTGTCACAAATTATTTTAAAGTTTTTAGTTGAACAAGACATTATTGTTATTCCAAAAACTGTAACTGAATCAAGACTAAAAGAAAACATAGATATTTTTGACTTTGAAATTAGTTGAGAAGATATACAAAAAATCAAAAATTTAAATCAAGAAAAAACTTTATTTCATTATCATAATAATCCCAACACAGTAGAAGATATCCACAGTAAATTCCCAGAACTAAAAAGATAATAAAAAAAATTGGTTAAACCAATTTTTTTCCTTGAGTGAAATTTGAAGTGCAACACTTATACTACCACATTTAGTATCCATAATTAAATAAATTATGGATATTTTTTTTACAAACTAATATTGTTTAAAAATATCATTACTTGATAAGAAGTTAAACATTCTTCTTGGA
>CAMWUV010000099.1 GCA_947177535.1 uncultured Mycoplasma sp. | reverse complement strand
TTCAACAAAAATTAGAAAATTTTTTATTAGAAAAAGACATTAAAACACAAATAATTTGCTTTAATAATAGTTTTTATAATAAAACAAAATCTAGAGAAACTAGTGATTTTAATGTTTTTAACATTATAAAAGACTCTTATAATCATAGTTCAATTAAAAAAATATCAAAATTAAATAATATTGATGAAAAAATCCAGCAAGAAAAAGATTCTTTAAAATCAATAGCAAATTTAGGTGTTAATGATTTGGATGAAAGTCAAAGTAATAAAGTGCAATTAGATATTTCTGAAAATTTAACTGCTATTGAAAAAAAAGAAACTAATTTAAAAAATGAGTTTAGCAAAGATGAAGATTCTAATGATGAAATGGTTGAAATTCAAAATCATGATTTAAAAGAATATGGTGAAAGTTTTGCTGAAGAACAATCAAGTTTATTTAATAATGATTTAGATGAAGATGAATTTAATGAAGAAGATTTAGATGAAGATGAATTTAATGAAGAATTTGATTGAGAGTTAAGCAAAGAAGATGAAGAAGCTAAAAAAAGATTAGAAGATTTTTTTAAAAACTTTAAAATAAAATAAAAGAGAAATTCTTTTATTTTATTTTTTTTACATTAGTTATGAATAGTTATAAAAATCAAATTGGATTAATTGGATTAAATGATTCTAGCATTTGTTTATTGAGAAATTTAACAAGAAATTGTTTTAGTGTATCTGTATTTGATTATTTTAAAAAAAATTATAAAGCCTTGAAAGAAGAAGGTTTTACATGTTTTGATTCTATTGAAGAAATGATTAAAAATTTTTTTGGTCAAATTATTATTTTCATAACAGGGAATTGAAATGATAAATTAGCATCTATTTTTGAATTTTTAATTGGTACATTACCTTGTGAAAGCATTATTATTGATATGACTAATTCACAATATGAAATTATTAAAAACAATTTTAAAATAGCTAAACAAAAAAAGATTAATTATTTAGATGGATCTTTAGTTGGAACATTAGATGATATTACTTGATTTCCGAGTTTGTTAATTAGTGGTGATATAAATATTTTTAATTATTTGAGTCATATTTTTGAATTAATATCAGCTGATAATAAAAAAATATTTTATTTTGAAAAACTTGGATCAAGTCATTTTTTAAAAAAAATACATAATGGGATTGAAAACAGTTTTGTTCAAAGTGTTATTGAAGGTTTATCTTTAATTAAAAAAAGTGATTATAGTTTAAACCTTCAAAAAGTTTTGAATTTTTTTAATAATGCTTCTTTGCTAGAAAGCAAAATTGTTAATTTAATTAGCAAAGGATATGATGAAAAAGAAATTGAACCTGTAGGATTTGAAAATAATACCAATGAATTGATATTTCAAGAAGAGAATGATTTAAATAGCATTATAAAAATTTTGATTAATGTTAATCAAAAATCACCTGTACTTTCTACAGCTTGTTTTTCTTCATTAAAATTTAAAAGTAGTTTAGAAAGTTTTTCAAAAAACATTTATATTAATTTTTTAAAATTAAAAAAAGTAGTTGATGAAGAATAATTATAATTTTTTAATTTTTATTTTAAATTTATGTCTGTTTTTGAAAATAGCTAAAGTTATTTAGTAAAAAGAATAAAGTTTAATTTTTTATCCCAAATAAATTAAGACTGTGATATAAATATAAAGTATTTGTAAATATGAAAATGTTTCATTTTAATTTTCCAAGATGAAGTAGCATTTTCAATATTGTATTTAGGAAGGAAAATATTTAATATGGCAATTAGTCAAGAATTGAAAGCAAATTTAATAAAAAAATTTGGTGGTGATTCAAAAAATACTGGGAAAGTAGAAGTTCAAATAGCTATTTTAACTGCAGAAATAGAATCTTTAACTAAACATATAGTTAACAATAAAAAAGATCAAATCTCTAAAAGAGGATTATTTCAAAAAGTTTCTAAGAGAAGAAGTTTATTATCTTATTTAAAAAATGTTGATATAGGTAGATATCGTCAAATTTTAAAAGATTTAGACATTAGAGGAAATTAATAAAATAAAATCCTGTTAAAGCAGGGTTTTGTTATTTGTCTTAATATGTACAATCATAATTTAATTGAAAAAAAATGAAAAAAAATTTGAAAAGATTACAACTTATATACATTTAAAGAAGATTTAAATAAACCTAAATTTTATGCATTGGATATGTTTCCTTATCCAAGTGGTGCTGGACTTCATGTGGGGCATGTAAAAAGCTATACACCTACTGATGTATTAGCTCGTTATAAAAGATTTAATGGATTTTGTGTTTTGCATCCAATAGGATGGGATGCTTTTGGTTTACCTGCTGAGCAGTTTGCTTTAGCTAATCAAACTAATCCTGATGGATTTACTGAAAAAAATATCGCTAATTTTAAACATCAAATTGAGCAATTAGGATTCTCTTTTGATGTTAACAAAGAGGTGAATACAACTGATCCAAAATTTTATAAGTGAACACAGTGAATTTTTATTCAACTTTATAAAAAAGGATTAGCCGAAATAAAAGACATTGATGTTAATTGATGTCCACAATTAGGAACAGTTTTAGCAAATGAAGAAGTTTTAACCGATGAAAAAGGAAATAAAGTTTCAGAACGTGGGAAATATCCAGTTATTAAAAAACCAATGAAGCAATGAGTTTTAAAAATAACAAAATATGCTGAAAGGTTAATTGATGATTTAGATGAAGTTAATTGAACGATTGGTTTAAAAAACATTCAAAAAAAATGAGTAGGTAAATCAATTGGAGCTAATGTTAAATTTAAAATAAAAAATAAAAATGAATTTATACAAGTTTTTACTTCAAGACCTGATACAATTTTTGGAGTTTCATTTTTAGCTTTAAGTTTAGACCATAGTATTGTGCAAGAAGAAAAAAAATATAATAAAGCTTTATCAATTTTTTTAGATAAAATGCAATCTTTAAAAGAATATGAAAGAAATTCTATTAATGCTAAAAAAGAAGGTATTAAATTAGATTTTGAAGTTATTCATCCAATCACAAATAAAGCTATTCCAGTTTATGTTTGTAACTATGTTTTGTCAAATTACGGTGATGGTGCTATTATGGGTGTTCCAGCTGGTGATAAAAGAGATTATGATTTTGCTAAAGCACTTGGATTAGAAATTATTAATATTTTTGAAAATCAAAAATTACCTTGTGAAGATGAAAATATAAATTTAATAAATTCTGATTTTTTAAATGGTTTAAATAGTGAGGATGCTATCAAAAAAAT
>CAMWUV010000098.1 GCA_947177535.1 uncultured Mycoplasma sp. | reverse complement strand
TAGATCTTTTAAATGAAAAAATAGCTACATCTCAAGAAGAAGTTAATAGAAAAATCGATTCATCAGTTGATTTGATTGATGGTAAATTTGGTAATTTCTTAAATGAAGTTAAAGAACAAAATAAACAGTTTGAAACTTCACATTTTGACGCAATTAATTTAATTTTAGAAACTAATAGAAATAACCAAAAAGAAATATTGGGATATATTAAAAACATTGAAGATAACAATGAAAGATTTTTAACTGAAATTGAAGCTAAAAAATTCAATTTAGAAAATTTAAAATTAAAAAATCTAGAAGAATTAATAGAGTTACAAAATAATGAAATTGAAGCTTTAATAGATGAAAAGAATAATTTTGTTGTAGAAATTGAAAAATATGTTTCTGAGCAAAAAGAAAAATTAACTAATGAAAATATTTTGAAATTAGAAGATTCAATTCAAGATGTGGTTAATGTTTTAAATGCTAAGATAGATGATCTAGAAGTTGAGTTTGGTAGAAAACTACAAGATTTAGATTTATCTTCACTAACATCATATTTTGATTATTTTGATAAAAATCAAAATGATTTTATAAATTCAGTTCAATCTCAACTTTCAAATAATTATGAAATTATTAAAAATGAATTTAAAAATGATATTGAAAGTGTTTTAAGTTCTGTGAAAGAAATTCCATCAAAAATGGATTACTCACACAAATTTAATGATGATAGATTTAATGAAATTGATTCACAATTTGAGCAATTCAGATTTATTTTAAAAAACACAACAGAAAATATTTTGGATAAAAATTCTAAAACTTATAAAGAAGTTAATGATGTAATGAATACATTAAATAACAAATTCCAAAATTTAATTTCTGAATTAAAGGATGAAAATTTAAGAACTGTAGATCTTTTAAATGAAAAAATAGCTACATCTCAAGAAGAAGTTAATAGAAAAATTGATTCATCAGTTGATTTGATTGATGATAAATTTGGAGTCTTTTTAAAAGAAATAAAAGAACAAAACAAATATTTTGAAAACACTCAGTTTGATACAATTCAATCAATTATTGAAACTAATAAAGCAAACCAAAAAGAAATATTGGGATATATTAAAAATTTAGAACAAACTAATGCTGAATTTTTAAACGAAATTGATGCTAGAAGAATTAATGAAGAAAATTTGCATTTAAAAGAACTTGAAGAATTAATTAGTTTACAAAATCAAGAAATTGAAAATTTACTTGATGAAAAAGAAGATTTCATTAGTGAAATTGAGACTTTCTTGTTAAATAAGAAAAATAAATTAGATTCTGAACATATTGATAGATTAGAAGATTCTATTAAAATTACAATGGCTAATTTTAGTGATAAAATTACTGAACTTGAAAGAGGTTTTGATAAAAAAATTGCTGAAATTGATTTAAGTTCTGTTTCTTCATTAATTAGTAATGAACAAGCCAATCTTTTTGATTCAATTCAGGATTCTTTATCTTATAACTATGAATTAGTAAGAAATGAATTTAAAGATAATTTAACTGAAGTTTTAAATACTATTTCAGCATTAAGTGAATCTAGTGATAACAAATTAGGACAAATTGAAAGTCAACTAGAAAATTTTAGATTGTTACTAAAAGAAGTAACTGAAGGATTCATCAATAAAGAAGAAAAACATTATTCACAAATTGATGATATTGTTTCAAATTTAAATGAAGAATTTAAAAAAGTTATCAAATCTATTGAAATTCAAAATAAAAAAACAGGAAATTATATTTCAAACAATATAAAAAACAACAACAGAAAACTATTGAAAAAAATTGATTCTAGTTTATCTGAAATGAATGCAAATTTTGATAATTTATTTGAAGATTTAAAAATTACTTCAAAAATAATTGAAAACAATCATATAGATACTATTGAAACTATTTTAGAAATTAATAACAACAGCAAAAAAGAAATTTTTGAATTTATTAATTTACTTGAAGGCTCTAATCAAAAATTGGTTAATGATATTTTACAAATCCAAAATAAAAAAGACACATTAAAGTTACAAGAACTTGAAGAATTAATAGATATCCAAAATCAAGAACTTGAAGCATTAATTGATGATAAAAATGATTTTATTAATGAAATAGAAGAATTTATTAGATCAAGTAAATCTAAGCTAACTGAAAATCATATTTTAAAATTAGAAGATTCAATTGATAATTTAGTAAAAGCTTTTAATAAAAAAATTGATGAACTTGAAATTTCTTTTAATGATAAATTTGCAAACATAGATTTTAATTCTTTAAATAATTCTTTACAAGATAATCAATCTCAAACTTTAAAAGAAATTAGAGAACAGTTAGTTTCAAATTATGAAATTATAAAAAATATTTTAAAATCAGATCTAAATAAAATTATTGAAGACATTAAAAATCATAATGTTATTGAAGAACAAAATTTTGAAAAAATAAATAATAAATTTAATGAATTTAAAAATGCTTTACAAAAACTGTCTTTAAGTGTGGATAACTCATCATTAAGTGCGGTTAACAGTTTAGCTAACAGTTTAAATAATGAATTTGATGATTTAGTTGATGAATTAAAGTCAAAAAATTCAAAAACTATAGCTGCAAAAATGAATGATTCAAATTTTGATTTAAAAGCAAAAGTAGAAAATTCTTTATTATCAAATGCTAAATTTGATTTATTTATTAATAAATTAGATGAAAAAATTACATTACTAGAACAAAATAGACTAGTAGGTGAATTTAAAAATTGATGAGATGATTTTAAAAACAGTAATAGCACTTTATTTAATCAAGGTGATTCTATAAATTTAGTTTTAGATTCTAATAAAATTAATCAAATTCAAATAAATAAATATATTAAAAAACTAGAAAAAGAAAATAATTACTTAGAAAATAAATTAAAAAAAGAACAAGAAAAATTTTCTATTTTAAAAATTAAAGAAATTGAAGAATTAATTGATTTGCAAAATAGTGAAATTTCAACATTATTAAATGATTGAGAAAAACTTATTTTTGAATTAGAAAGATATTTACAAAATATATTAAATATAGCTAATGATAAAAATACTGATGAATTTAAACCAAATGATATATTGAATTTAAATAATTCTTTAAGCAATGTAATTAATAATTTTAAATCTAAAGTAGATTTATTAGAAAATAATTTTAAAAATAAAATTTCAGATTTTAATGAAAATATTGATTCTGTAGAAAACGAAGAAATTTTAAAAATTGAAAAAAATTTATATGATAATTATTTATTTTTAAAAGAT
>CAMWUV010000097.1 GCA_947177535.1 uncultured Mycoplasma sp. | reverse complement strand
ATCATTAGTTGTTAATTATATAAAACTAGAAACTGGTTATAATGTAAGTTATAGTTATGTATAGAAATAGAAAAAAAATTATTGCAGTTAGTACAATTTCAGTTGTTGCATTAGGTTGCTTTGGTGCTATTGCATGAGGTATTGTTTATTCTTCTCACCAAAAACCTGAAGATAGTTATGTAAATTCAGAATTAAGTGGATTAACATCTTATTTAGGAAATGGTGGAACTTTTCAATATGGTAAGATGTCTTTTAATGACTGATTAGTTTATACTGCACCAAGTTATATTGAATCTAAAACTGAAAATAGTATTACAACTTTTACTTTTTATAGTACAGGAACTAATGATTCTAATAAAGGTTCTCCTATTGCTGTTTTAAAACGTGAAACAAATAGTAATAATATAAGTTATGTTTTATCAACTGCAGAAAATAGTAAAATATTAGTTACATCTGATTACAACAAAACAAATGATTTAATTTCATTTAGTGATAATTTTGATAGTTGAAGTAAAAGTTCTAATCAATCTTATGATTTAAGTTTGACTAATTCTGTTTATTCAAACAAAAATAATAATGGAGTGTCATTAGAATATTCAAAAACTTCAAGTGAAAGTTCAGATACATATACTTATAAAATTACTTCAAATACAGGTACTTTACTTTGACAAAAACAAACAACTATAAATACAAGTGGTGGTAGTATTACAGTAAATTATTCTTCTAAAAATCTTGAAGAATCATTAGTTGTTAATTATATAAAACTAGAAACTGGTTATAATGTAAGTTATAGTATGAGTGGAATACAATTAAATAATCAAGAAGAAGTACTTAAAACATTAATATCTAATTATCAAAATTTGGATGATGGTAATATAATCTGAAATTTTGAAAGTTCTAAATTAACTAGCAAAGATTATTCTTTATATATTCCTGAAATATTTTAATGAATCTATTTTATTTAAAATGTATATATAAATATTCATAATTACAAAGTTATGAATATTTTTCATTATCTTTTTATTCTATGTTAATTTAAAATATAGAATATCATTTTTATGAATTAAAGGATTTTATGAAAGAAAATACAAAAAAAATTTTTGATGCAATTTTAGATCGTAAATTTTCAAAAAATATGAGTGCTGGATATGATCCATTAGAAGTTGATATTTTTTTAGATGGTGTTAGAAATTTTTTAATTAAATTAGATAAAAATCAAAAATTTTTAGAAGACATTATTAATCAAAAAATGACTGAAATATTTGAATTAAAAGAAATAATTAGTCAAAAAAACAGTATTATTAAATCTCTTAATGCGGATATCGAAAGTTTAAAGCAAGATGGTTATCAAAGTCAAAAATTAATGAATGATGTTGGAAAATTACAAGTAGCTGTTAATGAATTACAAAACAACAAAAATAAAAAATAATTATGCTATTGGAATAGATGTCACTAATATCGAAAGATTTAAAAATAAAAAAGATTTTTTTGCAAAAAGAATTTTAACAAAAAACGAATATTCTGCTTATTTAAATACTGATGAATCTTTAAAGGCAAAATTTTTGGCTGTAAGATGAGCATTAAAAGAAGCAACATACAAAGCAATTAATAATTTTGAGAATATTTTTTTTACAAACATAGAATTTATTAAAGTTGATAATAAATACAAATGTGTAACTTTTGAAAGAGTAGAAGTTAGTGTTTCTTATAACAATAATTTAATATATGCTATAGCACTTTTTATTAAATAAAGTTTTTGTAGAGAAAAAAGAAACATTTTAGAAAGAAATTGGAATTATTTTAGAAATGCATCAATATTTTTTTAATTGTACTATTTTTATGTACTAAAAAAATTAGTACAAATTTTATATAAATATATAGAAAGTGAGGTTAAATTGAATTTAATAGCAATGATTGGTACTGTTGATGAAATTAAAAGAAATGAGAAAACATCTGTTTTAACTCTTAAAGTAGAAAAACCTTTTTTTGATAGTACTAATGAAAATGATTATTTTGATTCTATTGATGTATATGTAACTAGTGCATTATTTGCACAAGATTTAAATACAATGAATTCAGGTTCATTGATAGGATTAAAAGGTCGAATTAAAACTGAAGAAAATCAGCTAAAAATTGTAGCAGAAAAAATTCAAGTTTTTTAAATATATCTTTTAATTTTTACAGTTAATTTTAATTCTTTTCTTAAAAAATTGATAACTTAGGAATCATTTGTGTCTTGCACAAATGATTTTTTATTTTTGATAATAAGGGGAAAGATTTTATTTAATTATTTTATAATCATTTAGATACAAATTATTTTTTAATTTAGGTTTAGTAAATGAAAAAGTTTTTTTTCAAATTAGGACATTGTTTTGGATTTATTTTCGCATTAATATTTTTAGTTATTTCTTTAATGAAAAGTAAGAAAAAATATCTTGCATGAGAAGAAGAAAATGAAATAATGAATTTGGATGATAGATATGAATATGTTTATGGTATGGTCAAAAAGGCTGTTTTTTGTACTTTTACTAAAATTAAAATTAAAGGTGAAGAAAACATACCACTTAATAAACCTGTTATGTTCATACCAAATCACAAATCTAATTTTGATGTTTTAGTTCTTTTAAAAACTTTTAGTATGTTAAAAAAAAATAATCCAGGAATTTTAAACCCTACTTTTTTATCAAAAATAGAAATATCTAAAACTAAAAAAGTGAGTTATGCTGCTAGATTAATTAATACTATTTTTATTGATAGAAATAATTTAAGAGATCTTATAAGAGTTATAAAAGAAGAAAAAGAGCTTCTACAAACAGGAGAACAGTCTTTAGTGGTTTTTATTGAAGGAACAAGAATTAAATCAGATGAATTTGGAGATTTTAAAGCAGCAGCTTTAACACCTGCTTATTCTACTTTTTGTCAAATAGTACCAGTTGTTATTTATGGTACACTAGGTGTTGAAAAAGAAAATAAAAAAAATATTTTTAAATACAAAGAAATAACAGTTGAATTTTTAAATTCAATAAAATACAAAGATTATATTCATCTTAGTAAAGATTTAGTTGCTGAAAAAATGAAAGTAAAAATGCAAGAAGTTTATGCAAAAATAAAAGAAAATCCAAACTGAAAAGAAGAAAAAGAAAAATAATCTTTTTGTAAGGTAATTTTATGAATGATAGTAATGAAATAAAAAATGAAGAACTAGAAGTTATAGAAGTTAAAAGTAATAGTGAATTTAATATTAATATAGTTAACAATAATGGAGAAGAATTTAAT
>CAMWUV010000096.1 GCA_947177535.1 uncultured Mycoplasma sp. | reverse complement strand
GTTTATATCTCTAAACATTGATTTAACTTTAGAAGTTCTTCTTTCTAAATTTTGTTTTCTCTTTTTTAATTTTTCTTTTTCAAGCTTTAATTCAGCTAAAAATTTTTGTAAATCATTAGTAATTTGTTTATCAATAATTATTTTATTATCAGAAATATCTGGTTCAAATTTATGCTCTTCAATATTATTAGTAATATTTTCTACAATAATATTTTCATCTTTTTCTTCTTCATGATTTATATTTTCAATTGATGGTTCAAAATTTACAAAAAAATCATTTAAATCTGATTTTTCATCATCAATTTTATTGTCAATTATCATGTTTTCAGTAAATGAATTTTCTTCTTTTATTTCTGCAGGTAAAATAAATTCTTTTTCAAAACCTTCACTATCATTAACAGCAAAATCTACATCATAAGAAGGTTCATTTTCATTTTCAAAAAATTCTTCTACTTCTTTTGTTAATTCAAAATTATCAACTTCTAAATTATTGTTTTTAGTCAAATTAGATTCATTAATAGAAACAAATTCTGATCAATTTTCTGATTCAAAACCATCTTTGTTAATAATTTCAACTGGCAAGCTTTGTTCAATAGATAAATTTTCAATAATTGGATTAGAAGATTCTTTATTGTTTCAGTCTAATTCATTTAAAGAATTTAAACTTTCATCTATTTGTGCATTTGAATAAACAACTTTTTCATCACTCTTTAATGAATTAGTTTCATTTGAATTTCAATTATTTTCATTTAAAGAAAATAAATCATCATTTGAACTTTCAACATCATTTAAATCCAAATTTTTTTCTTCCAATTCATTAAATTCAAACTTATTATTGATATCATCATCACTAAATTTTAGCAACTCATCAACATCTAAATTAATTTCACTATTAATTGTTTCATTATCAGAAAAATTAAAATTTTGATCAATCTCATTTTCTTCAGATTGATTTTTTGTTATTTCAGTAAAGAACTCTTCAAAATTAAATGGTTCATCACTAACATAATCATCATCCAAAGAATCACTTTCTTTTTCTTCATTTTTATCAACAAAAAGACTTTTATCAAATTCATCATTTGAAGATAAAATTTTTTCTAATTCTTCAGCAGTTATCAAATCTTTATCTTGAATAGAGTTTGTATCTGCATCAAAATTATCTTCACTACTTAAATTGCTTAGCTCTGAAAAAATTTGTTCATATTCATTTTCATTTATTAAAGCATCTAAATCACTGCTATTTAAATTTGAATCATCTTCAAATATATTTTCAACAGAATCTATTTTGTTTGTATTATCTGAGTCAGTACTTATACTTTCAAATTCTGTAAGAGCTTCATTATCAATAAAACTTTTATCTTTATTTTTATCATTAGACATTTCAATTTCTCCTTGTGTTGTATCTTCACAGACACATTCTAAGTGATGTGCATCCATTTCTTTTTCATCTTCTATGGAATTTAATATATCATTGTAATCAAAATCTTCTGAAAAATCTCATGAACATCCTTCACAGTTTTCACAACTTTGTTCTCCACAACAAGAATTAGCATCAGCTTCTGATTCAAAATCAAAAGATTCATCAAAAAGATTTAAATCAGGTTCATCTGTAACTTTAAATTTAAACACATCATTAATTTCTTCATTTTCTTTTGTTTCTTCAAAAAAATTAAAAACATCCAAATTTTTTGAATTATCTTGATTTGGTGATGCTTTTTTAAATATTTCTTCAAGTTCTTCTGGAGAAACACCTTTAGGTTTTAATTCACTTTCTGACTCATCAGATAAAAATTCAATTTTTCCAAAACCAACTTCACCTAGATCAACTGGGTTAAATTCTTTAACTTCAATGCTTGTTATTGTTTCATTTTGAAAAAAATCTTCTGTTTGTTTTTCATCTGATTTTGCACAAAAACAGTCAACATTACAAAAACTATTGTCTGGTAAACAACCAACATTTTTTTCATCATCATTAAAGTCATTTACTAAATTACTTGAATTCTCATTTTTATTAACAAGATCAAATGGGTTTTTATCATTTGAATAAATATGGTTTTCATCATAATAAAAGTAAGTTCCTGCAATATAACATAATAAAGGTGTGTCAAAAATTGTTGAAACTGCTTCACAAAAAGATAGATAATCAAATTTTTCATCAAAAGTAATAAAAACACATTTATCATTTAAAAAATCATAATCTTCTAGAGAAGATTCATCAAAAATACCAAAACTTTCAATTAAATCTTTTTCTAAATACTCATTTAAAATCGTATTCATTAGTAATTGTAAAGTTTCAGTATTTTTTACTTTAAGTCATAATTTTTTAGTCACATTCATAAAAATTCCTCAATAATAAGGTTGCAATAAAATATCTTTTTTTAAAAAGACACTATATATAAAATTAAAACACAAAAAATAGCAATAAAAAAGATATAATTGAACCTTTTTACTAATTACCCATAAAATAAAATAAATAATTAAAATAATAAGATGGTAAATATTTGATAATATAATTAAGGTTATGTAATGACAAAATATTTAGTTTTAAATTATGAATATTAAATATTACTAAATTATAATAATACATGTAAAGATAAACAGGATTTTAAACAAATATGAAAAAAATTTATATAAGTTGTTATGAAAACAATGATTACAAATATAAAGACATTTTAGTCAAAAGCAATGAGATAAGAGGTAACAAACTTTTTACTCTAGTTGAGTCAGATCCTGATTTAATTGAAAAAAATTTCTTGAGTAAAAAAGAAAATATAGTTCCATTTATTAAAAAAAACATTTTAAAAACAGCAGATGTTGTTATGTTTTTAATTAGTGATGAAACAAAAAAAAGAAGAGTTGTAGATTGAGAAGCTAGAGCTGCTATGACAAAATATGGTATTTTTGAAAAATGTGGAATAGTTATTGTCTACTTACCTGAAATAACTGAAAAATATGGAAACAAAATACCAAGAACTGTTTTGCCTAATATTCTTAAAGAAAATGTAGAAAGCCCTGATGTTTTTTTAGTTGAAACAACATGAGATAAAATTAAAAGAGACATTAACATTTTAGATAAGCTTTTAAACACTGCATATGCATATAGTAAGATGTCTAAATATCAATTAGATTCTCCTTTAGAAATAGAAAATATTAAAAATTATCCAATTAATTAAAAGTATTTTTTCAATAAAAAAAAGAAGTGTTATTAAACCACTTCTTTTTTTATCCTTGAGTGAAATTTGAAGTGCAACACTATACTACCACATTTAATATCCATAAT
>CAMWUV010000095.1 GCA_947177535.1 uncultured Mycoplasma sp. | reverse complement strand
GAATACATTATGGAAAATATAGTTTTGGCTTTAAATTTTGTTAATAATTAGTTTTATTATTGATAAAAATTAAAAATTGGAAATTCTAGTAAATAAAAAAGTTAACAAATGAAACAATATTATTTTCTATTTTAAAATATTTATTAAATTAATGTTCTTAAATAAATTCAGTTATTATCTCTTTTTAATTGCAACTAATATGCACACTCTTTAAATTTAAATTAATATTTGTTGTTACCTTTACCCTATATAGTTTATAGTTCATTCATATAAACTATTGTTATTGTCTTATGTAGATTTCATTATTATTCTTTTTTCAATTTTTCTGCTTAATTTAATTACCACAGATATATCACAATTTATGAATGCTATGTTGCAGTTATGTTTTTGTAATCACACTCACTATAATTTTTTAAGATACATTTTTATTTTTTAAAAATAAAAAATTAAAATTTATAAAAACAAAGATTAAATAATATAGAAAATTTTATGATTAATTAATAGTTAATAATAAAAGAAATTTTTAACATTAAACTTAAAGATCTTCCACATGAAGATATAGATTTTAATTGTCTTATTTCAGTTACCAATAATTGTAATGGTGCATATTAGTATTTTTTAAAAATTAAAGATGTCTGTAATTAATAGAAGCATTAAAAGTAAACAATAAAAAAATAAACAAAATTGATATTTATAAAATTAAAGCAAACTTTAAATAATCTGTAAATTTGGATGAATTTAGAAGAAATTAAGTACTATTTATAAAAACAAGCAAATAGGTAAATTATAAAAAAACAAAAAGAAAGAACCATTTAAAACTCTTCCTTTTTATTTGTTTTAATACTATTAGTTCATTAATTCAATTTTTTGAATAATTACATGTTTAATGTAATCTGTGTTGCTCCCTAAATTATTAAGTTGAAGCTGTTTATTTAATTGATTTAATCAGTCACTCTTTTTTAAATTAAAAGATACATCTATTGAATTTTTATCTAATTCTCTTACTCAAACTATTAAAAGAATAACACCAACTATAACAAAGAATATGAATCCTAAAATCATTCCAATTAACATTCCATTAGAAATAGTAGTTTCTTTATTTTCTTTAACATCAACTCTATAAAAATCATCCAAATCAAGAACATTAATTTTAATGTTGTTGTTCATAATTACCTCATTTTGTTTTGTTTCAATTTAAAAAATTTTTAATATTTTTTTTTAAAATTAAATATTAAAAATTTATTAATTTTTTTAGTTTTTATTAAATTGATTATCAAAAAAAATTTTATTTTTTCAATTAGCAGTTATAATACTTAAGTGATAATTTTTAAATTTTAAGAGGTACTTATGGAATTTAAACCTTTAGGGAAAAGAGTTCTTTTAAAAAGAGAAGAAAAAGAATCAAAAACTAAAACAGGAATTTTATTAACAGGTTCATCTGCTAATGAAAAACCTTCTTATGGTGTAATTAAATCTGTTAGTAAAGAATTAGATTCACCAGAATTAACTGTTGGAACAAAAGTTTATTTCAAAGAATACAAAGCCAATGAAATTAAATTAGATGGACAAGAGTTATTAGTTGTTGAAATTGCTGATATTTTAGGAATAATTAAAGAATAAATTTAAGGAGAATAAATTATGGCTGGAAAAGAAATTAAATATTCAGATATAGCAAGAAATAAGTTGTTTAGTGGTGTACAACAATTATTTGATGCTGTTAAAGTAACTATGGGACCAAGAGGAAGAAATGTTTTAATTCAAAGATCATATGGCGCTCCAATAATTACAAAAGATGGTGTTTCTGTTGCAAAAGAAGTTGATTTGATTAATCCAATCGAAAATATGGGTGCTCAACTTGTAAAAGATGTTGCTTCTAAAACTGCTGATGAAGCAGGTGATGGTACAACAACTGCTACAGTTTTAGCTTATGGAGTTTTTAAAGAGGGATTAAGAAATGTAATTTCTGGTGCTAATCCTATAGAAATTAAAAGAGGAATGGATAAAACTGTTAATGCAATTATCAATGAATTAAATAAGTCAAGCAAAAAAATTGCAAGAAAAGATGAAATCATTCAGGTGGCTACAATTTCAGCAAACTCTGATAGAAAAATTGGAGAGTTAATTGCTAATGCAATGGAAAAAGTTGGTAGTGATGGTGTAATTACTGTTGAAGAAGCTAAAGGAATTAATGATGAATTAACAGTTGTAGAAGGAATGCAATTTGACAGAGGGTATATTTCACCATATTTTGTAACTGACACAAATAAAATGATTTCAAAATTAGAAAATCCTTATATTTTAATTACTGATAAAAAGATTGCATCAATTAAAGATATTCTACCTATTTTAGAAGAAATCATGAAATCTGGAAGACCTTTATTAATTATTGCTGATGATATTGAAGGTGAAGCATTAACAACATTAGTTGTTAATAAGATGAGAGGTGTTTTCAATGTGGTTGCAGTAAAAGCACCAGAATTTGGCGATAAGCGTAAACAAGTTCTTGAAGATATTTCAATTCTTACAGGTGGTGTTTATGTAACTGATGATTTAGGTATTAATTTTGAAGGATTAACACTAGAAAGTTTAGGTCAAGCTGAAAGTGTTGTAATTGACAAAGACAATTCAACAATTGTTAAAGGTAAAGGATCTGAATCTAGTATTAAAGAAAGAATTGCAAAAATAAAAAAAGAAATTGAATTATCAACTAGTGATTATGACAAAGATAGTTTAAGAAATAGACTTGCTAAACTTAATAAAGGTGTAGCAGTTATTAAAGTTGGTGCAGTTTCAGAAGTTGAATTAAAAGAAAAGAAAGACCGTGTTGATGATGCATTATCAGCTACAAAAGCTGCAATTGAAGAAGGAATTGTAATTGGTGGTGGTGCAGCACTTGTTCATGTATCTAAAAAAATAAATAACACAATTAACAATTTAAATTTAGTTGGTGATGAAAAAATAGGTTATTCAATTGTAATGTCAGCAATTATGTCACCAATTGCACAAATTGTTTTAAATGCAGGATATGATAAAGGTGTTGTGATTAATGAAATTTTAAAAGCAACTAATCCAAATTTAGGATTTAATGCAGCAATCGGAAAATATGTAGATATGTTCCAAGCTGGTATTATTGATCCAGTTAAAGTAACTAGAATTGCTTTACAAAATGCAGTTTCAGTTTCAAGTATGCTATTAACTACAGAAGCTGTTATTTATGAAGCAAAAAATGAAAATGAAAAAGATGAAGAAGTACCATCAATGCCTAATATGGGTATGGGTGGAATGATGTCTGTCACTAATACACATCTGACGCTGCCGACGAACTCTAGGGTGTAGATCTCGGTGGTCGC
>CAMWUV010000094.1 GCA_947177535.1 uncultured Mycoplasma sp. | reverse complement strand
TAATAAAATCACTTTTAAATCTTTAGTTAAATTAACAACTTTTTCTTTTATATTTTTTAACAATTAATTCAAAGTATTTTTGAGTTTACAAACTATAAAGATAAATTTCCTACTTAACATTTTCATTTTAGCTGTGAAATTGTTTCATTATTTTGCAATAAACACTTAAAAGATATAGTATGCTAATCAATAATCATACTGAAAAGATAAATAACTAAAATCACTTATTTTTTACCAATATAATTTAATAAACAAATTTTCATTTTTTTAATTAATTTATTTTAATGTTTGCAAGATAAAAAAATTCTTAATTTCACCATATTTAATTTTGAATGATAACAACATATTCATAATCAAAAGTGTTTTCTTAATTTTGAATATATATTCATTTAATTATTTTTATTATTTAAAGTTCTAGCTATTAAATAACCACTATTAAAATTAACTTTTTGTAAAAATTTTATTTTATATAATTTCATAGGAGTTTTTACAACATTTATTTCATTTTCATTTTCATCATAAATATTACTAATACTTACAATTTGTCTATTGAAATTAGGATAAACTATTTCAAATTGATTTTTTTTAGAAAAATAATTTCTTGATTTAACAATAAAAGTAAAGTCATCTATTTTTTTCTCAAAGTTAAAGGCAAAAATTTGACTAATATCTTTTTCTAATTCAAAATAAAGCATTTTTTCATATTGTGGCATACCAAAAAATCATGCTGTATCAGCTAATCTATTTTCAGCTTTTTCTAAATCATTTTTTAAAGTTATTTCATCTATTTTCTGATTATTTTTATATAAATCTATAAATTTACGATAACAGTTTGCAACTGTAGCTACATAATGAATTGATTTCATTCTGCCTTCAACTTTAAAAGAAGCAATGTTTAAATCAAGTAATTTATCAAATTCACAAAGTAATTCCATATCCTTTGGTGACATTGTAAAATATTTATCTGTTTCATTAATTAAATCATTATTAATAATTTTGTATTTTCATCGACATGACTGGGCACATCCACCTACATTTGCATCTCTTAATGAAAAATTGTTTGACATCATACACCTTCCAGAATAAGAAATACAAACAGCTCCATGTATAAAATATTCTATTTCAATTTCATTATTTAAATTTTTTAGTAGTATTTTAAGTTCTTCATAACTTACTTCTCTACCTAAAACAATTCTTGTAGCATTATTTCTTTTTCAAAACTTACAAGCTTTTGAATTAGTAACTGATTGTTGAGTTGAAATATGAATTTCAATATTTTTATTTAATTTTCTAATTGTTTTAGCAATGAAAGGATCTGCAACTATAACACCATCAATTTTGGTATCTATCATTTTTTTGAAATAATTTTCAAAATTTTTAACATCAGCATTATGACAAATAATATTTAAAGCTACATAAACTTTTTTATTAATTTCATGTGCATAATCCACTATTTCTTTAATATCTTTTATGTCAAAATTTGATGATCTAGCTCTTAAAGAATAAGCTTTAGGTCCTACATAAATTGCATCAGCTCCATAATGTAAAGCATACTTAGCTTTTTCAATTGATCCAGCAGGCAATAATAATTCATGATTATGGCGATTTAATAATTTCATATTACTATTCTCCATATTTTTTAGTATGCAAAACATCACTATGATTTCCAAAAAAACCTGGAGAAATATCTAGTTCACACTTCTTTTTTAACTCTTGATAAATAATTTCTAATTGCTTATTGTTCAAATTGTTTTTAATAACAAATTTGTATGCTTCTAAAACAAGATCAAGTGTTAAATCATCATCATGAACAAAAAGTGAATCTATTATTAATGCATCAATATTCATATTTTTAATTTCATTAATTTGTTTCAAACAACAAATATAATACCCAGTTAACATATGAGTTCCCATTTTATCTTCAAAAATAATATTTGGAAAAACTCTTTCATCTTCTTTGATTAATAAATAATTAGTACTATTAAATTTTGCTTTATCAACTTTTGCATAATCTAAAAATGTTGAAATCATTTTTCATCGAGAATGCATCACAAAACCCAATCCAAAACCTTTAATAGATACATACATTTGATTTTTGTTTTCACAAATTCTTTTTACTTCACTTAAAGTTAATTCAGAAGCTAAATTAACTCTGTTTATATTATTTTCTAAATAAAAATCAAACTGTCCATAACTTGTTACTAAAGTTTCTGGATTATAATGTAAAGTTAATTTTAATTTTTTTTCATAAATAATTTGTGGAATTGCAAAATCAGAAAACATAATTAAATCAATTTGAAGATCTGCTAATTTTTTTAAAATTTTTTCTAATTTTTCTATTTCTGTTTCGCTATATAAATTATTTAAAAAAACACATAGTTTACTATACTTTAAATTTTTTTTAACTCTAGTTATTGTTTCAAAATCAAAAAAATTATTAAACCTACAAGAAAAATCTTTCAAACCAATCACAATAAAATCTACTTTTCTTTTATCTAACCGGTATGCTAATTTTTCATTACAACAATAAACATATAAATCTATTTTTTTTGACATATTGCTAATCCATCACCAATTTCTAATATCTCAATTTTAAAATTAAATAAATTATTTAAATATTTTTTAAATTTCTCATTTTTTAATAAAATCTTTTCAATTGCTTTAACTTTTTTATTACTAACACTAGAACTTAAGTATCTATTTTTTAAACGATTTAAATTAATATTATCAACAATTATAAATCCTTTATCTTCTAAAAAATTTATAGATTTTTCAAATAATTCAATTTGTTTAGATTTAGAAGCATCAATAAAAATTAAAGGATATTTTAAAAAATTTTCTGTTTCAAATAAAAAGTCTTTGCAAACAAAATTTATTTTTTCTGAAAGTTTATTTAATCTACAAAATAAAAAAAAATTAAATTCTTTTTCATAGCTATCAATTTCAGAAATAAAACTATTTAAAGCAAAATAATTTGCACTATAGCCAACACCACTACCTATCTCAAGCATTTTACTAATTTTATTTTTATTAATAAAATTACAAATAAAATCTGCTGATTCTTTATCAATTGGATGTTGTGGTTTGTATTCTAATGATTTTTCATAATACTCTTTAAGTGTTTCCATTTAACTTCCTATTTTTTACTACTTAAATAATTTTCTAAAATAATTGATGCAGCTATCATATCTTTATTTTTTTTTAATTTGCTTGTTTTGATACTAAAATTCTTTAAAGATTCATAAGAACTTTTAGTAGAAAAAGATTCATCAAAAAAAATAATATTAACTCTATTTTTAAAAATTTCATCTAGTGATTTTTTAAAATCATAAATTAGCTGATGACGTTCTGAAACATAGTCA
>CAMWUV010000093.1 GCA_947177535.1 uncultured Mycoplasma sp. | reverse complement strand
GATTTAAATACTTTGAAATCTGTTTTTATTTCTAAATTCAAAAAAATAAAATTATTAAAAAAATAATTAAGATATTATTTTTTAAATATCCTAATTATTTTTTTATATACTAATTAAGTTATGAATTATAAAATAGCAGTAGATGGAACAGCTGGTAGTGGGAAGTCAACTATTTGTAAATTAATAGCAAAAAACTATGGATTTACATTTATTTCAACTGGTGGTTTTTATAGATCTTATGGTTATCTTTTAAAAAATGCCAATTTATTAAATAGTTTAGATGATGAAGAAAAAATTTTATCTGAATGTAAAAAATATCAAATAAAAGTAAATGAAGATAATTTTTTTATTAATAATCAAAATGTTACTCCATTATTAAAAGATGAATCTGTTTCATTAGCAGCATCTTTGATTGGAACTAAACAATATATTAGAGATTTTATTAAAGACCAAATTCTTGAACTAATTAAAACTTATCCTAAAGTTTTAATGGATGGAAGGGGAATTGCTGAAGAATATATCCCAGATGCTAATTTAAAATTTTATTTTTATTCATCTTTAAATGTTAGAACTCAAAGAAGAAAAAAAGAATTAAAATCGCTTGGTAAAAATAATAATTTTATTTCAATTTATTTTGATTTATTTAAAAGAGATTGAAAAGATAAACATAGAAAATTAGCCCCATCAAAAATTAGTTCAGATACTATAAAAATCAATACATCACATAAATCAATTAATGATGTTTATCAAGAAATAAAAGAATATATAAAGGTGTAAAATGTTAACTGTTGCAATTGTTGGAAAACCAAATGTCGGTAAATCAACTTTATTTAACCGAATTATTAAAGTAAATAAATCTATTGTTGATAATGAACCAGGAATTACAAGAGATAGAATTTATGCCAATGCTGAATGGCTAACCCAAAAGTTTAAATTGATTGATACTGGTGGTTTAATGCTTGATGAATTTGATTTTAAAAAACAAATTGAACTGCAGGTAAACTATGCAATTGATGAAGCTAGTATCATTATTTTTTTAGTTTCTTATAAAGAAGGAATTAACAATGATGATCATTATGTAGCTAAACTTTTAAAAAAATATAAAAATAAAAAAATTATTTTAGCTGTAAATAAATCAGAAAATAGATCAGTTAATTCTGGAGATGAATATGAATTTTTAAAATTTGGTTTTCAAAAACCATATTTTATATCTGCAAATCATGGAATTGGTGTGGGAGATTTATTAGATGCTATTATCAATTCAAAACAAAAAGATGTAAGTGAAAATAATGAATCATTTAAATTTTGTATTATTGGTAGACCAAATGTTGGTAAATCAAGTTTAGTTAATTGTATTTTAAATGAAGATAGAATGATAACATCACCAATTGCTAATACAACAAGAGATGCAATAGATACTAACTTTAAAAGAAATGGAATTTTGTATACAATTATTGATACTGCTGGAATCAGAAGAAAAGGGAAAATCCAAGAAAATGTAGATAAATATGCATATTTAAGAGTGGAACAATCAATTTCAAGAAGTAATTTAATTATTGTTATGTTAGATGGAAGTGAACCATTTAATGAACAAGATGAAGTAATTGCTGGATTGGCTTATAAAGCTAATATTCCTTCAATCATAGTTGTTAATAAATGAGATATTGTAAAAAATAAAAATGAAAAAACAATGAATGAATTTATTAAAAATATTAAAATAAAATTCAAATTTTTAAGTTGATCACCAATTGTTTTTTTAAGTGCATTAGAAAATAAAAGAGTTAATAGTTTATTTGATGAAATAAATAAAATAAAAAGTAATTTAATCCAAAAATTTAACACAAAAATGTTAACTGATTTAGTAATGAAATTACAAATGTTAAATAGTTCTCCTTTTTTTAATGGAGGAAGAATAAAAATTAATTATGTAACTCAAGTAAAAAGTCAAATACCTACTTTTATCATGTTTTGTAATAATCCAAATTTTTTACATTTTAGTTATGCTAGATATTTAGAAAATGAATTTAGAAAAAGCTTGGGTTTAACTAATGTACCAATTACTCTATATTTTAAAAATAAAACTGATAAGATTAGAGGAAAGGATAATTATAATGAATAAAAGAATTTGTATTTTAGGTACAGGTGCTTGAGCAACTGCACTTGGAATAAGGTTATCTTTAAATGGATCAACTGTTTTTTTGTATGGTATTGACATTTATGAAGTAAATGACATTAATAGTGGTTATAACAAAAAATATTTTGGTGAAAAAAAATTTGTTTCCTCTCTGTCTGCTACTACTGACTTAAATGCTGCGATTGGTGATTCTAAATTTATCATTTTTGCAGTACCATCAGTTAATTTGATTGATGTTTTAAAAAAAGTTAAACTTATCATTTCAAAAAATTCTAATGTTATTTTTATCAATACAGTAAAAGGATTAGATCCAGTTACTAATAATGTTTGAAGTAAAACAATCAAAAAAGAACTAAAAGGATATAAAGCTAAATTAGTTAATTTAGCTGGTCCTTCATTAGCAACTGATGTATTTGAATTGAAACCAGTAATTTTAAATATTTCTGGAAAAAATAAAGATGCTGTTTTAAGTGTTAAAAGTCTTTTTAAAAGCAATGATTTTAAAGTTGTTCCTATTAAAGATTTTATTGGTATTCAGATTTATTCAAGTGTCAAAAACTTACTAGCAATTGGAGCAGGAATAGTAAGTGAAAAGTATAATTCTGTTAGTTCTGTATCAGCATTAATTACATTAGGTTTAAAAGAAACAATGCAAATTTGCAGTCGTATGGGTGCAAAAAAGTCTACTTTACTTTCTTTTTGTGGTGTTGGCGATACTTTTTTAACTTGTTTTGTTAATGATTCAAGAAATTTTAACTTTGGAAAATTAATTTATCATCATGGTGTTAAAAAAGCAATAAAATTAAATAAAAAAACAATTGAAGGATATTTAATGTATAAAGTTGTAAAAAACATTATTTTTAAATATAAATTAATTTGTCCTGTTTTTACTACTTTGATAGAAGTTCTTGAAGAAAAAATAGAGGCTAATCATTTTGTTGAAAAATGTTGGTCTCTGATTTCTTAATATTTTTTTTAATAATTATAAAAATTTAATTTAGTGCAGCTAATTCTTTTTGAATTGTTGGACATTTTTTAATACCTGCAACATCTTTTTTAAGATCTGCAACATCCTTTTCAAGATTAGTTACTCTTACTTTAATGTCTGCAACATCCTTTTCAAGATTAGTTACTCTCACTTTGATGTCTGCAACATCACTTTTAATATCTTTTAACTCTTTTAAAATTAAATTTAAAATTGAATCTTTATCATCTGTTGGTTTTGTTATTTTTTTCATAACAGCACTAAACCATCCTTTAATTTTTA
>CAMWUV010000092.1 GCA_947177535.1 uncultured Mycoplasma sp. | reverse complement strand
TTCCTACTATATGCATTTGCAAATGACAGAACCAAATCAACAATATAAATTCATTTCATTAATTAGTCTATTTACAATTAATACAGAGTTTCAAGTTTTTTAAAGAAAGCTTTTTTACAAATTTCATTAACTTTTTCTTGTTTTTAAACATCGGACAAGAGAAAAAGGTCTCAATAAGATAACTTTTTATTATTCTTTCAAGCGACTTATTAAGTTTGCGAATTTGCTATGAAAAACAATCAACTTTTCATGCACTTGAACCACAAATTCGCAATGTTATATTAGTATAATTATACCAAATAACTTTACTATTATGTATATAATACTAAATTAAATTTCTTTTTTGTAAAAATGTTTCAACTAATTTATTTACTTCTTTTTCAGTATCACAATTAATAGCTTGATTTGCAAGTTCAATACAATCACTATGTTTTAATGAACAAATAATTTTTTTAGCTTTTGGAATCGAAGAAGCTGACATACTAAATTCATTTAAACCTTTTTGACCTAATCCTAATAAAATTGGAATAGATTTTATATCTCCAGCCATTTCACCACACATTCCCACAAATCGATTATACTTGCTTGCACCTTCAATTGTAGCTTTGATTGCTCTCAAAAGTGCTGGATTATTTGGTTGGTATAAATATGAAACATTTTCAGACATTCTATCAACTGCAAAAGTGTATTGAACTAAATCATTTGTACCGATTGAAAAAAAGTCAGCATATTTTGCAAATTTATCTGCCATAAAAGCAGTTGATGGAATTTCAACCATCATCCCAACTAAAACATTTTTATCAAAATTAATGTTATCTTTTTCAAGATCTTTTTTTACAGATTCAACTATCTCTTTAGATTTTAAAAATTCATCAATTGTTGCAATCATTGGAAACATTATTCCTAACTTTCCAAATGCGGAAGCTTTTAATAATGCTCTAATTTGTGTTTTAAAAATATCTTCATTGTTCAAACAAAAACGAATTGCACGATAACCCAAAAAAGGATTCATTTCTTGAGGAAATTGGTAGTATTTTAATTTTTTATCACCACCAATATCTAAAGTTCTAACAATAACTAATTTATTTTTTTGACTTTCTAAAATTTGTTTGTATGCTAAAAATTGTTCTTCTTCTGTTGGTCAATTACTGTTTTCCATATATAAAAATTCTGATCTAACTAAACCAATACCTTCAGACCCATAATTAACCAATTGATTTGCATCTTCAGGCTTTCCAATATTTGCCACAACATCAACTTCGTGATTATCTAAAGTTTTTGTTTTTATATTTATATATTTTTGTAATTCTATTTTTTCATTTGCAAATTTATTTATTTTTTCAATTCAAAAGTTTTTATTATTAGGATTTATTGAAACTTCACCAGTATTACCATCTAAAGCAACTATATCATTTTCTTTAACTTTTTCAGTAATGACTTTTAAACCTAAAACTGCTGGAATTTCCATTGTTCTAGCCATTAATGCAGCATGACTTGTTCTACCACCTACATTAGTTAAAAAACCTTTAACAAACTGTTTGTTTAATAATGCTGTTTCAGATGGTGTTAAATCATCTGAAACAATAATTACTTCTTCGTTAATTGATAATAAATCTGGAAGTTTGATATTTAAAAAAATAGATAGAATTCTTTCTTTTACATCATTTACATCACTTGCACGTTGCTTAAAATATTCATCATCCATATTCGCGAATAAATCATGTATCTCATTGAAAATTGTTTCAATTGCATAAGCACCATTAAATTTATTTTCTTTTATTAAATTTTCTATTTTAACTTTTACTTCTGGATCATTTGCAATTTGAGCATGTGCTTCAAAAACTAAAGCTTTATCATGACCAATTTTTGAAATAGCAATTTCTTTTATTTTATTAATTTCATCAATTGCTTTTTGAATTGAATCATTAATTTTTTTAATTTCTAAATTTTCATCAGAAATTTTATTATCTAAAATTTCAAATCTTGGTTTTTTAAGCAAAAAAACCTTAGCTATAGCAATTCCTTCACTTGCACCAATTCCTTTTAAAACAATCTCCATAATTATTCTCCTGAAAAATTATTTTCACTATCAATAGTAATGGTTTGTTCAGCAATATCATTATCAACATTTTGTTGTTGATCTTGTAATTGTTGTGGTTCAATTTCTACACTATTTGTTTGCTCATATACCACATTATTAGTATCAACACTATTTGTTTCTTCATATACTAAATCATTGGTATTTATACTACTATCATCATTTTTAGTATGTGATTCTATTTCCTTATTTTGTGATTCATTTAAAAAACTAAGATTTTCATTATTAATAAAATCTAAAACTAAATTTACATAATTTTGGTTTTCTTCCATAAAAGGTAAGTGAGCTGAATTTTCAAAAATAACTATTTCATAGTTATTAAGTTTTTCAAATCTTTTATTTGCTGAATTACAACTAATTACTTTATCATGTCTTCCTAGAATTAATAAAGTTTTAATGTGATTATTTTCTTCAGATTTTTTAAGTTCAGAATGTAATTTTCAACTCATCATTTTTTTTCTTAAAATTTTAAAATCTTTCATATGAGTTGTTAGATATTCAACTTCTTGTTTAATTATTTCATCTTCAGCACCACTATAATGAGCATTAGGATCATGAACTAAAATATTTTTATATTTTCAATTTTTTTCAACTGAATCAGGTAGTAATTTCAAACTATTAAGTCCTTTTAAGCTAAATCAAACTGAACTATTCATAGGTGTAACAACAACAACTTTTTTAAGTTGATTAGGTACTAAATTTGTTACCATCAAAACAATTCCACCACCCATTGAATGACCAATTAGAATTAAATCTTCAAAACCTTTCAATTTAATAAAATCAGAAACATACTTAGCATAAAAAAGCGGATCTAATTGTGTAACATGTCTAAGTTTTGTATACCCATGTCCTGGTAATTGAATTGCATAGTAATTATATTCATCACAAAATTTTTCTACATAGTCATCATGATATTCAGAAGTTACTGCAAAACCATGAACAAACAAAATATTTTTTGTACTATTATTTTTTGCTTTTTTATATCTAAAAGTATAGCCATTCTCATTTATTAATTCAAAATCTTTCATAATAGTTCCTTTAACAATGTAAACCAATTCAACAATATATAGTTATTATAAATTTATAATTCTATTAATTTTATTTTTTTAAAGCAAACTGCATATAAAAAATAAATTAAAACTATTTTTTAAAAATGAATATTAAAAAGATAAAAAAACTGTTAATAAAATAGTTTTTAATTTGATTTATTTTTTTGTTTTAAATATTCTATAACATCTTTATTAAAATTATGGATATCAGGTTTTAAATTATTATTAATTTCAACAATAATTTCGTTATCATCATTTTGTTTAGG
>CAMWUV010000091.1 GCA_947177535.1 uncultured Mycoplasma sp. | reverse complement strand
TAATAAATTGAAAAAAGATTAACTTAGGTTAATAAGTTTTTGTTAAAAAATTAAATTACATAACTTTTAATCACAAACATAATTTTTTTAAATAACAATAGACAATAAATTAATAATTATTAGTATTATTATTAATAATTCTTATATAATCAGTAATTATTTTTTATTTCTACTATTTTAAAATGTATTAAATTTATTATTTTTTTTAACACCTATAATTTTAAAAAATCATTATTCTTTCTGTTTTTAATGAAAATATCAAATTTTAATATCATTTGTAAAATTACACTAAAATACAATTGCTTTTATTATTAGAATTTAAATTAATTTTTTTGTTTTTTACTACACTTATAAATTATTATTTTATAGTGGGTAAGTTATGAATAAGTTTAAAAATTACATAAGAAAAACTCTTATAGAACAACTAAATATTAAAGAATTAAATAATCTTCAAAAAGAAGTAATTCCTATTATAGAAAAAGATAAAAATGTTGTACTGATTTCAGAAACAGGTACAGGAAAAACTTTGTGTTATTTAATTCCAATATTAGAAAAAATTAATTTAGAAACTACTGACTTACAATGTGTTATAGTTGTTCCTACAAAAGAATTAATTAGACAAATTACTAAAATTCTTATGGAATTTAAAAAAAATGAAAATAATTTATCATATTTATCAATTATTAATAATGTGAATAAAATTAATTTTGATTTAGAATCAAAACATCCTAGACATCAAATTATAGTATGTTCTCCAAATACATTTAGTGAAATAACAAAATTTAAAAATTATACAAAATCTTTAAAGTTTTTAGTTTTGGATGAAGCTGATATGACTTTAGATTTAGGCTTTTTTGGTTTAGTAAATCAAGGTTTTAGTAATATTAAAAATATTGCTGATATAAAAAAAATAGCAACATCAGCAACTTTACATGAATCTCTTTCAATACAAATTACAAAATTTTTTAAAAATTCTATAATTGTTAATCGCAGCGAAAACATATGAAGTAACAAAAATATCAAACACTTTGTAATTCACTATAGTCAAAGCGAAGATAAAAAGAAAATGTTAGTAAATATTATAAAAAAACTAAATCCCTATTTTGGTATTGTTTTTTGTAATACTAAAAAAGAAGTTGATCAAATTTATGAATACCTTTATGATAATGGTTTTAAAATTTTAAAATTACATGGTGGTCTAGATAATCGTGAAAGAAAAAATATTTTTAAAGAAATAAAAGAAAATAATTTTAATCTTTTAGTTGCATCTGATTTAGCTTCAAGAGGAGTAGATATAGAAGGAGCAAGCCACATTATTTCTTATGATTTGCCAAAAGAGGATTTGTGATACATTCACAGAGCTGGTAGAAGTGGAAGAAAATTTTATAAAGGTAATTCTTATGTTTTTAATGATAAAAATTCAATTTATCAAATCGAAAGACTTAATCGAAAAGGTGTAAAATGGAATCATTTTAAATATGATAAAAATGATTTAGTAGAATATGAATACAAACTTAAGCCAAAGCCAAAAAAAGAAACAGAAGTAGACAAACAAATTAGGGATGTAATCAATAAAGCTAGTAAAAAAGTTAAACCCAATTATAAGAAAAAAATAAAACTGCAAATAAAAGAAATAAAAAGACAAGCAAAAAGAAAAAGAATTGAAGAATTAGTAAATGAACAAAGAATCAAAAAATATAAAATTGAAAATGCTAAAAAAACAAAATTAAAAAATCAAAGAGGTTATTAAATATGCCAAGAAAACATTTAATTGCATCTGGTATTAATAAAAAACAACAAATGCAAGCTAAACTTGGAAACAAATTAGCTAAAGAAATCAAAGCAGCAGCAAAAGTTGGTGGTACAAATCCTGAAGCTAATCCAAGATTAAAAGCAGCAATTGATAAAGCTTTACAAAATAATTTATCAAAAGAATCAATAGAAAAAAATATAAATGGATCAGTCAAAGATCCCTCATCTTTAATTGATTCTGAATATGAAGGATATGGCCCTAATGGACTTAGAATAATTATAAAAACTTTATCAGATAATGTTAACCGAACAATAAGTTCATTAAGAGGTTATTTTTCTAAACTAAAAGGTGAAATTGCTAAGCCAAATAGTGTTAAAAATTCATTTAATCATGCTGGAGAAATTATTATTTCAAAAAATAATTTATCTGAAGATGATTTAATGGAAAAAATTTTAATAGTATTAGAAAAAATTGAAATAGCAAATAATGATGAACCAATTCAAGAAACTAATGAACACGAAGATTGTTTTCAAATTGTAGCAACACCTAAATATTTTTATAAATTAAGAGATGAACTTAAAAATTTAAATTTAGATATTTTAGAAAGTGAAATTAAATATATTCCAACAGATTATGTTGATTTAAATAAAGAAGATTATTTAAGATTAGAACGTTTTTTGGATAGTTGTAATGATGACGATGATGTTCAGTGAGTTATCACAAATTTTGGAGAGGTAAAAGATTAATATGTCAAAGATTGTAAAACAAGAAGAAAATTTTTCAAAGTGATACACATCAATTATTGAAAATGCAGATTTAATTGATTATGGACTAGTAAAAGGAACAATTGTATTTAAACCATATGGTTGAGCAATTTGGAAAAGAATACATGAAGAATTTGATAAAATTTTGTTAAGAAATAATACAAAAGAATGTTGTCTTCCATTATTTATTCCTTACTCAGAATTTCAAAAAGAGAAAAATCATGTTGAAGGATTTAATCCTGAACTTTTTAAAGTTTCACATTTTGGAAACAGAAAAATTGATGATGAACTTGTTGTAAGATCAACATCTGAAGTTTCTTTTTGTCATTATTTTAAAAAAAATATAAATTCATATAATGATTTACCATGCATTCTTAATCAGTGAGTTAATGTATTTAGAGTTGAAAAAAATACTAGACCTTTCTTAAGAACATCAGAATTTTTTTGACAAGAACAACATGCAGTTTTTGAGTCTAAAAAAGAAGCATATGGTTTTGCTATTAACATGGCAAATGAGTATAAAAATTTTATAAAAAATTTTTTATTAATTGATTCATTAATGGGTGAAAAAACAGAAAATGAAAAGTTTGCTGGTGCAGAAAATACTTTCACAATAGAAACACTAATGCCAGATGGTCAAGTATTGCAATCTGCTACATCACATTATTTAGGCCAAAATTTTGCAAAAAGTTTTGATATTAAATATCAAACAAAAAATAATGATTATCAATTTTTATACCAAACATCTGCTGGTTTATCTACTAGAATAATTGGAGCAATTATTATGAGTCATTCAGATAATCAAGGTTTAGTTCTACCATTTAAAATAGCACCAATTCAATTTGCAATTGTTTGCAGTAGTGAATTAAAAGAAAATAAATACCTAAAAGAAATTTATAAAAACTTATTTGGTTATAGATATGAAATATATTTT
>CAMWUV010000090.1 GCA_947177535.1 uncultured Mycoplasma sp. | reverse complement strand
GAAAAAATGTTTATGATCAAAGAAATATTTTTTTAAAAAATTACATTTCTCCAGCATATAAAGAAATGAAAAATTTAGATGAAGAAGATAAAAAAAATCTTGGAAAAAAACTAAATGAAATAAAAGAAAAAATTGAACAAATTGTTGATATTAAAGTTAATAAAATTAAGAAAGAAAAAATTTTGAACATAAAATCTGAATATGATTTAGATTTACCTGCAAATTTTTTTGAAATTGGTTTTATTAACCCATTAGATTTAGTTAAAGAACAAATTATTAATTTTTTTAAAAAAGCAAATTTTAAAATTATTACTAATAGCGAAGTTACAACTGTTGACTATAACTTTGATAGATTGAATATAAAAAAAGATCACCCAGCTAGAAGTGTATCTGATACTTTTTTTATTGACGATTCTAAATTATTAAGAGTTCATAATACTGCTGTTACAGCAATGGCATTAGAAAAATTTAATAAAGAAAATGAAATAAAAGTTTTATCTTATGGAAATGTTTACCGTAAAGATGATGATGATGCTACACACTCTCATCAATTTAATCAAATTGATATGGTTTGAGTAAAAAAAGGCATGTCATTAGCAAACTTAAAATGAATAACTGATAAATTAGTAAAATATATATTCAATAGTGAAAATATTAAAACTAGATATAGACTTTCTCACTTTCCTTTTACTGAACCATCTTTTGAAATAGATATAAGTTGTTTTTTTTGTAAATCAAAAGGTTGCAGCATTTGTAAAAATACTAAATGAATTGAAATTTTAGGAGCTGGTTTACTTCATCCTAATGTATTAAAAAGTGCAAAAATTAAAAAAGAATTAAGTGGTGTAGCTTTTGGAATGGGAATTGATAGAATTGCTATGCTAAAATATCAAATTTCAGATATTAGAAGAATGTATAATAATGATTTTTTATTTTTAAAAGAATTCAAAGGAGACAGATAATATGCTTTTATCTAGAAATTTATTAAATTCATTATTTCCTGTTTTCAAAAATATAAAAAACGATAAGTTAGAAGAAATGTTAAATTCCATTGGAATAGAAGTTGAATCAATTTTCAAATTTGAAGAAACTAAGAATTTAATTGTTGGTGAAATTAAAGAAGTTAGAAAACATCCAAATTCCAGTAAATTAAATATTTGTGAAGTTTTTTTTAAAAATAAGTTACACACCATTATTTGTGGTGCACAAAATGTTAGACCAAATTTAAAGGTTATTGTTGCTCAAGTTGGAGCAAAAATGATTGATGGCAGAATCATTGAAGAAAAAGAATTACTTGGTGTTAAATCTAATGGAATGATTTGTGCTTATAGCGAATTAACTACAAGAATTGAATATTGTGGTGTTAATGAAATAGAAAATATAATTGAACTTGATAATAATGCAATAATAGGTGATGAAAATCCTTTAAAATACATAGGAATGGATGATGAAATTTTTGATCTTTCAGTACCGTCAAATAGAAATGACTTAAATGGTATTTTTGCCATAGCTTATGATTTAATTTTTATTTATTTTCCAAACACTAAATTAGATTTTTCGTTAAAAAATATTGAAAAAATAAAAAAGGATAATTTTAATTTAAAAATAGATAAAAATATTTGTTCTTTTTTTGCAGCAATAAGTGTAAAAAATGTAACAATTAAACCTTCAAATTGAAAAGTGAAAAGTTGACTTTTAAATTCTGGTATAACTCCAATAAATCAAATTGTTGATTTAACTAATTTAAATACAATAATTACAAGTTCACCAAGTCATGGATATGACAAAGATACTTTGAATGGTGAGTTAGCAGTTTGTATTAATAATAAAAAAGATAAAGTTATAGCATTAAATAAAAAAGAATATATTATAGACCCAAATGAAGCAATTTGTGTAATGTCAAAAAATAATATTGTTTCATTGGCTGGAATTATAGGAATAGAAAATTATTCAATTAAAAATACTACTAAAAATGTTATTTTTGAAGTAGCTAATTTTGATAATTTATTAGTTAGAAAAACAGATAATAAATTGAATATAAAAACTGACGCTTCTATATTAAGTTCAAAAAAAATTCCATTGTGAATGACATGCAAATCCGTTGATTTTTTACTTGGTTTACTAATTGAAAATAAATTTGAAGTTTATGGAATAAACTTAACTGATTTTAAATTAAAAGAAACTTTAATTGATTATGATGAAAAAGTAATTATGGAACTTTTAGGTTGTAATTTTAAAAAAGGAGAAATAACAAAAATTTTAAAATCAATGGGATTTAAAATTGATAATAATAAGATATCAACTCCAATTTATAGAGAAGATTTAGAAACAATTTATGACATTGTTGAAGAGTTAGTTAAAAAAATTGATGTAAATAGATTATTAGGTTTACCAATATTAGATTCTGCTATTGATTTTGATTTTGATTATTTTGAAGAGAATAGAGTCTATTTGCAAAAGTATTTTATTTATAAAGGGTTTAGTTTAGTAAAAACATTAAATTTAACATCTTTAGAAAATAATAAAAAATTTAATTTGTTTAATGTAAAAAATGAAATTAAAATAATGAACCCTATTTCAAAAGAAAGAGAAGTTTTTAGAAATAATTTAATCCAACAGCACCTTGAAATAATTTCAAATAATTATTCAAGAAAAAATGATCTATTAAATATTTTTGAAATTCAAGGATTAAGTTATGACAATAAGTGAAATCATCATTTATGTTTGACACTTTGTACAGATCTTTTTAACAATAAAATTAATGGTTCAAAAATAAAACCTGATTTTTTATTATTAAAATCAATATTAACTGACTTATTGAATTTATTTAAAGTAAATTATGAATATGATTTAATAAAAAGTATTAATCCAAATGTTTCTTTTGTTTTACTTAACAATGGGTTTGAAATTAGTGTTAATAAAAAGGTTGTTGGTTATGCAGGCCAAATTAATCCAGATACTTTAAGTGATTTTAAAATTAATTCTGAAATTCCAATTTATTTTTTTGAAATAATTATTAATGATTTAGTTGATAAAAAAATGTTTGAATCTTTTTTTGTTTCTGAAGAAAAAAAATCACATAGTATCGTTAGATTTTTAACTTTAATTATTAATAAAAATGATAGTTTTAAAAAATATGATTTAATTTTTAAAAATTATTTAAACAAATTGAAAAAAATTAATTCTTATAAAATTGAATCTGTTTTTTTAAAGGATGATAAAATTTCTTACACTTTTTCATTTGATATCAATCAAAAATCTTTGTTAAAAGTTGAAAATGCTGATATTAATGAAATTTTTGAAATGATGATTAAAGATTTTGAAAAAAATGGTGCAGAAATAAAAAGATAATAGTGATGTTTAAGTTCAATAAAAAAAGAAGTGGTTTAATAACACTTCTTTTTTTTATGCTCGATTGAATTATGAAGTGCAACGCATAATAATAAAATTTATGTGGGCACTT
>CAMWUV010000089.1 GCA_947177535.1 uncultured Mycoplasma sp. | reverse complement strand
ACTTACAGTATTAATTCCATATTTAATTACGTAATTATTAAACATATAGAACTAAAAAATATTTTTTATTTAATTCCATATTTAATTACGTAATTATAGAAAATTTTATGAAATATTCTGTTTGTATTAAATAGGAAAATAAATGCATAATTAATTACGTAATTATAAAAAATTCTACAAAGATACTATAGTATTTAATTTGAATAAAAATATAAATGCATAATTAATTACGTAATTATAGACAACTAATATTAAATTATTATTATGTAATTAATTATGTGTTTAATAATATAATCTATTACATAATTATTAAAGTAATTATTGAATATTATTTTGATTTTGGAGTTTTTATGAAAATAGGAGTTGTTAATAATAAAGGTGGTGTTTTAAAAACAACTTTATCAACAAATTTAGCTGCTTGTTTTGCAAAAGATAATAAAAAGGTTATTATAGTTGACTTGGATGGTCAAGGAAATGTTGTTGCAACTTTTGGAAAAAGACCAGATGATTTGGAATTTGCAATAGTAGATTTTTTAAAAGGTGATTGTTCTTTGGAACAAGTAATTATTAAAATGACTGATAATCTTTTTGTAGTACCTGGGAATGATGAATTAAATTATTTTGATTTTATGGTTAATTCAGGACAAATAAATCAATCTAATTTAAAGATGTTAATTAACAAGCTTAATGAAATTTATGATTACGTAATTATTGACACTCCACCAGCAATGTCTGTTGTAGTTGCAACCACATTATCTCTTGTTGATGTAGCACTTGTTCCTTTTGAACCTGATCAGTATGCAACACTAGGTTTAAAAAGAATTATCAATGCTGCTAAAGAATTTCAAAAAAAGAATAATCCTGGAATGAAAATAATAGCAATTCCTACAAAAGTTAATACTCGTGTAACAATTCATAATGACATTATTGAACATGCACTAAGACCAAAACTAAAAGTACAAGATGTGTATGTTACTTCAAATTTTATTAGTTCAACAACAAAATCAACTGCATCAGTTGGATATGAAAGAGTTCCTATTGTTATGAGTTCTTTTAAAAGTAAATATCAAGATGAATATAAAAATTTAAAAGATGAAATTTTAGAATATGTAATTTATAACAAAGAAAAATCAGTAAATTCAGTGGAATCACCAGAAGAAATAAATAATAATAATTCAAATTAAGGAGAATTTAATGTCAAAAAAAAGAAAATATACTTTTACTGATTTAGCTGATGATGATTTTATTCAAAAAACTACAAATAATTTTGTTAGTAATGACATTTTATTAGAGAACGATAATATTGATAGCAAAATAAAATTTAATTTAAATGATTTAAAAGAAACTAATGAAAAAATAACTAACAATACTTATTCAAAAAATTTTGATATTAAAGAAAATACAGTTGAAAAAAAAGAATTAGAAAATTTAGAAGAAAAAAATAAATTAATTAGAAATAATCACAACAGTGAAAATACAGTAAAAAAAGATGAAAAAAAAATTTATGAAGTAAATTATGATGACATATTAAATGATAAAGAAGTAGTGGATAAAAAAGATGTAATGGAATCTTTTTTTGAGAAAAAAGACCCCATTAAGGATTTATTTACATCTGAACCAAAAAGCAAAAAAAATTTTGATAATTTAAATAAATCAGATGAAAATAAATTGTATAAAAATTTAAAGCCAAGATCAACTATAAAAACTTATAATGAAGCAATAAAAAAACAAGAAATTAATAAATCTGAAAATTATTTTGAAGAAGATAAAATTAAACAATTTTTGTATGTAAAAGAAAAATTAGAAGTAAAAACAAATATTTATTTAAAAAGTAGTATTGTTATCAAATTAAAAGAACTAGAAGAAAGAACTAATGAAAGCAGATCATCAATTATTAATAAATTAATAGAAATGGCTTTAAAAAGTATTGAATAATAATTATGCTTAATATTGTTTTATTTCAACCAGAAATACCTGAAAATACAGGTAATATATCTAGAAGTTGTGTGGGATTTAATGCTAAACTTCATTTGATAAGACCTTTTGGTTTTATTATGGATAACAAAAGAATGAAAAGAGCAGGATTAGATTATTGAGAAAAACTTAATAAATCAGAATATGATGATTGGAATGATTTTGAATCTAAAAATATTTTAAACAATAAAAATAGTCAAATATTTTTAATTACAAAGTTTGGTGAAAAATCAATTAGTGATTTAAATTTTAAAAATGACAATACCAAAAATATATTTTTTGTTTTTGGTAGAGAAACACAAGGAATAAATAAAGACATCATGGAAAAATATAAAAGCTTTCAATTAAAAATTGAAATGAACAACAATATCAGAAGTTTTAATTTATCTAACACTGTTGCAATTGTTTGTTACCAATTTCATTTATTGACAAATTTTAAATATCTATACTAAATATTTATTTAAAATTTTTTATTTTTGTAATTATATTTTTTTTATTTAAATAATTTAAAAAATGATTGTTTGGAAAATTAAATTTTATTTCATAGGATATTAAGCAAGGAAACTTATAATTTAAGTTATTTATTTTATTGTATTTTGTATCCCCTAATATAGGATGTCCAATTGATGACATATGAACTCTTATTTGATGTTTTCTACCTGTTAATATTTCAATTTTTAAGAGTGCATAATTTTTATTTTGCTTAAGAACACAATATTTAGTTTCTATTTTTTTGTTATATTTATTATTTTTATCTATTTCCATTTTTTGTTTTTTTTCATTAAATAGAATAAAATCCGTTAACGTTTCTCTTTTTTTATTGAAATTTCCATAACACAAAGCTAAGTAAAATTTAGAGATTGCTTGAGTGCTTCACAATTCATTTAATTCTTTTAATGTTTTATAGTTTTTTGCTGCAATGCAAATCCCGCTAGTATATTTATCTAATCTATGACACAAATTTGATGATTTATATGATTCATCATTTTTTTGATATAAATATTTTTTTATTTGATTGTTGAGTGTATTAATTTTTTCATTTTTATCTGGTTGACAAATTATTCCTATAGGTTTGTCAACAACTATTATATTATTATCTTCATAAATGATTTTAATATTGTTGTTTGCTTTTAAAAAATCATTATTTTTATTTTTTTTTGTTTTTAAATAAATATTAATTTCATCATTTTCATTTAATTGATAATTTCAAAAACTTTTCTTTTTGTTTACTTTTATATCCCCTTTTTCAATATATTTATTTATTTTTGAAGAAGTTAATTCTGGGAAAAGTTCAGATATAAAAATTTTTAGTATTTTTTTTGCATTTTCTTTTTTAATTAAAACATTTATCATATTTATGTTTATTTTATTTTTTTTATGAAAAAACTAAATAAAAATTTTAAAATTAGGACAAAAAATTTAAAAAAGGAATAAAAATAAAAATTTATGAAGTAAAATTAGGTCTTATTTATTTATAATTCTATTTCATTTAAATTAAACAAAGGAAATTTTCG
>CAMWUV010000088.1 GCA_947177535.1 uncultured Mycoplasma sp. | reverse complement strand
TGGATATTAAATGTGGTAGTATAGTGTTGCACTTCAAATTTCACTCAAGGAAAAATACAGTATTTTTAAATTACTATATTTTTTTATTATTTTTTTAAATTATAAAATGTATTGAATTGAATAAGTTGATAATGACTTTGTGTTGGCCATTTTGCCAAAATCAATAGTAACAGAAACTGTTCTTTGAATTTCATTAGGAATAACAACATAAGTAAAATTGTTACTATCTAATTTTGTAGTATATTCACCAGTATGATAAGTAATTAAATTTTTAATATTTTCATCTTTTTTAATTCAATCACTAAATTCAATTGGTGATAAGCTATTAACAGATTCTTCTGAAAAAAAGTTTTTTGAAAGTAAATAATTTTTTAACATATTGTTTGAAACAAATGATAAGTTATCTTCTGTAGTATCAACATTACCTTGAACAAATCCAGAATAGTTAGCAATTAAGTTTAAATCACTACTTGAACCAACTAATAAATTTTGAGGAATCATTACATAAAAACTTGCAATTCCTAAAGCATTATCAATATACATTTCTGTTTTAATTGAATTATTACTACTTCAATTTTTTGGAACTGATGTTCCCATACTTTCAACTAAAAGGTTTTCAATTAAATCACTTAAATTACTAAAGGTTTGTTTTCCAATTGTTATTGACTTATTTTGTATAACAAGAGTATTGTAGATTTCTTCAACTTGCTTTAATTTAAAGTCTAATAAACTAACTGAACTATCATCAACAAAATCTACTGAAAACTTTTTATTATATTCATCACTTGTCATAAATCCAGTAAAAGTATAATTGGCTTGATAATTTTGAAAACCATGACCATTTGCAATTTCAGTGGCATAATTTCTATTAAGCGAAACTGAAACTGCTAAAGATCCATTACTATCATTTGGTGATAAAGAAATATTTAAATCATTTGAGTCAAATCCTTCATATTTAACCAAATTTCCAATTACATCACCTTCAGTAACAGATGATGCTAATACTGTATTAAAAGGAATATTATTAAAAGATGTTGTATTTTTAATAAACTCAAATTTATAATTTGCTTGTTTATTTAAATTAATATATTTAGCAATATATGTATGTGCTTTTTTATCAGGTGAATTATTTGCAGTAATATTAGCAGTAATTTGTAAAGTTCCTTCATTATCATTTGGAACTAAACTAAAATTAATTTTTGAAACAGGATATCCTTTACTTAAACTTGTATTAATAAACTGTAAAAAACCTACATTATTTTTATTTGTATTACTATTTGTTAACGAATTGAAAGAACTAGGCAAAGTATTGGCTTCTAATAATAATTTTAATTGAGGTACATTTTTTACATCAATTGTCTGAATATTATTATCTGTTGAACTTTTTTCAGCACCCATAAAATTAAATTGACTTGATGATGTTTCATTAAAGATTGTGTAATCTTTTGTTTGAGAATAAGTTAAAACTTCAGTTTCATCACTTTTACCAGTATAAGTAATCCCCATTGGCACATACTTGTAATCTACTTTGATGACAACCTTTCCAGTTTTATCATCTCTAGTAGTAATTGAATATTCTTTTTTTGGATACTTTAAATTGCCACTTGCATCTGCAATAGTTTGTGATTGAAATGAAATTTGAAAAGGGTCTAAATTATTAACATCATCTATAGTCAAGTTTGATGGTAGCATATTTAAAAAGTCATAGTCAGTTGATGTTGATAAAGTTTTTCAACTAACTTTACTGCTAATTTTATTAGTAGTAGTAAAACTTTTAGTTAATGTTGTTGGGATTGCGTCATCTGGTAAATATGTTGCAAATCAAGGTATTTGATACAAATTTACAGTAATTTCAAAAGTTCCTTTTTCATCATCTATTTTACTTATTTTAAAAGATTCATATTTTGAACTTGCTTTAAAAAAAGAATCATATAAAGGAATAATATCATCTTGTGTAATTTCACTTGGAATTTTAGAATTCAAAACAGATTGATCAATGTTAAAATCTGCTGATTTTTGAAATGAATTTTCAGTATTTAATAATCCTTTATAGTCACCAACTGATTGATCTGATTCATTTTGAGTAACACCAATTGCTAAACCTCATTTTGTTTTTTCATTATTATCTGGCAAATTTGGATTAGTTATATATTGTGAATATTTTGCATTAATCATCATTAATTGACCAGTATAACCATAAACATTGTAAATTACAAAATTATTTGCAAACTTACTAACATCATTTGAAGTTATTCCTTTTAAATCCAAATATGTTTGAGGAGATAAAGTTGTACTTGAAGAAGCATTTAAAGTATTTTTATCAATTTTATATACTTTTTCATCACTATTAAATTTAAAATACAAATTCTCATTTGCATCCATTGTTCAAGATTGAATTCATTTAGCTTCACTCATAGTAAAACTAGAAACTTTAATATTACTTAAATTTGAAGGATCTATAATGACTACTGAGTTGTAAATTACAGTTGCTACTTTTCCACTTATCAAAGTGAAATAATCACGTTGTGGTGAAATTGTACTATTTCTATAGTTTGGTAAACCACTTGCAACTTTTTTTGGTTTATCTCAACCAGTTTGATTAATTGAATTTAAATTATCATCAACCATTATAAAATAAACATCATAAGTTGCCTGACTAAATCCATTATCACCAGTACTTGATTTTGTACCAAAAGAATAGATTTCAACAAAATTAACATTATCTGCAACTGGAATTAAATTTGAAAAGGCTCACCGATAATCTACATTTAAAGTAGTGTTCTGTTTGTCATCTTTTAAATTTTCAGCTTGTATTTTGCTATTTCCTGAAATTTTACTAGATTTTTTAGTTTTAGCATCATATAAAAAAGCAGTCCCATCATATGAACTTGATGCAGTCCCATAACACATAACATTTCCTGATGTTAAAGCAGAAACAAAGAAAACAGTACCAGTTACCCCAAGGTCTATAGTTTCTTTTACTTCACCAGTAATAGCATTTACTGAAAACAACTTTTGTTGACTATTTACATCTTTGTTATTTCCATATCCCAAAATTCAAATAGTATCAGTGTTTCTGTTATAGTCTCAGTTTAATCAGGCTCTATTTCAACTTCCTTTGTTATAAACACCTAACTTTCCATCATCGCCTTCAACATATTTGCTCATGTCTAGTTCTCAAATTTTTGAACCATATCAGTCAAGTGCAGTAATTTTGTTTCCTCAAAAAGTTAGAGGACCTGTTTTAGTAGATAAGTTAGAATTTTGTGAAATACTTTCAGCTGGAACAAGTTCTTTTGTATCATCTTGCTCAAATGATCCAATTTTTGTAATTTGATTAGTTGCATTAGAAGAATATATTAAACTTAAAGGAATAGCAACAGATAAACCTACAGTTGCTGCTAAACTTGAAAAAATAATTCATTTTTTCTTATTTTTATTCATAAAAAAATCCTGGAAATAATAGTTAATAATAGAGATAAAAAATTTAAAAATAATAATTTAATTTTCTTAAAAAAAAAAAAAAAAGCAAGTATCAAGCAAAAAACAC
>CAMWUV010000087.1 GCA_947177535.1 uncultured Mycoplasma sp. | reverse complement strand
AATTTATATAAACTCTATATTAAGTGAGTAAATTTATTTACTCACTTTTTTTTATTTCTTAATAAATAAAAAAGTTTATATAATAAATAAATAGAAACATTTTTATTTATGAAAAATAATTCAAATATCAAAAGCAAAAAAATTCAAATTGCCATTATTATAATTACATCTATTATTTTGGTTTTTTGTATAGTTGGTGCAGGTGTTGCGATTTATTATGCTCAACATATTGATAACATCACAAGTACTAGTGAAATTATATTTTTGAGCATTAACAAATTTTTAATTTGTTAATTAAGTTTAAAAATATTATTTTTTTATTATTAAATATTTATTTTGATAACTTTTCTTTAATTATCTGTTTATACAAGGATTAGTTTAGTATAATATTATACTTGTATAATTAATTTTTTCTAGGAAAGGAGGTTTTTATGAATGAGTCAAAAAATATAGATGAATTAGCTGAAAAAAATTCAGATAATACAAATAATATTACTGAAACTGAAGTTAGTGCTAGAAATGCAAAAAATATAAATGATGATATTTTAGTTGATAAAGTATCTGATGAAAAAATTCAAGATTATGTACCTGATGCTGAAGTTTTATCTACTTCTACTGAAGTTTTATCTGATCACTTAAAAAAAGAAACAGGATTAACTTCAGAAGAAGCTGAAAAACTTTTAATTAAATATGGTCCTAATAAACTTGCAGAGAAAAAGAAACAAAATAAGTTTGTTATTTTTGCTAAACAATTAAAAGATACTATGATTTTTTTGCTTTTTGTAGCAATGATTGCTTCAATTGCTGTTGCAATTGTTGGTGGTGTTCAAAATAATTGAATTTTTAATGATCACCTTTTAATTTCTTTTATTGAACCTGGAATTATTTTAATTGTTATTATTATGTATTGCATTTTGGGTGGTATTCAAGAATTAAAATCCCAAGAAGCAGTAAGCTCTTTGAAGAAGATGTCAATCTCCCAGGTTTCTGTAATGCGTGATGGAGTAGTTAAAAAAATTGATGCTGTTAATATTGTTCCTGGTGATTTAATGTTAATAGAAGCAGGTGATAAAATTTGTGCTGATGCTATTTTATTAACAACAAATGGTTTAGAGTGTGTAGAGTCTGCTTTAACGGGTGAAACATTACCTATTAAAAAGAATGCACATGCAAAGGTTGATGAAAATTCACCAATAGGTGACCAAATTAATAAAGTGTTTTCAGGGTGTATTGTAACTAATGGTACAGGTACTGCAAAAGTTATAGGTACTGGTTCAAAAACACAAGTTGGTAGAATTGCTAATTTAATAGATAGTCAAAAAACTTTCCTAACACCTATGCAACTTAAATTGCATAGACTTGGAAGAATTTTTGGGTATGCTGGTGCAGTTTTATTTATATTAACTTTTTTAATTCAGGTTCTTATTTTAGGAATAGGTAATATTGGAAATACTTGAACAATTGCTTTAACTACATCTATTTCATTAGCAGTAGCAGCAATTCCTGAAGGTTTAGGAGCATTTACTACAATTATTTTGTCACTTGGTTTAAAAAAGATGGCAACTGAATATAATGGATTAATTAAAAGAGTTTCTTCTGTAGAAACTTTGGGTAGTACATCTGTTATTTGTACAGACAAAACAGGTACTTTAACTTTGAACAAAATGACAGTAACAGATTTATGAACACCAAAAGGAAAAGACAAATATAAAAATGATAAATTAACTAAACCTTTTAGAGAATTAGTTGAAAATTTTTTATTATGTACTAATAGTTTTTTAGAAGTTAAAAGTGATGGTAGAGTTGTTGAGATTGGTGATCCAACAGAATTGTCTGTAATCATTTATGGAAAAGAAAAAGGAATTGACAAAGATTTATTATTAATAGAAAGAATGAGATTGCATTGTAATCCTTTTGATTCTACTAGAAAACTAATGTCAACTGTTAATTTTGTTGATGGTAAACCCTTTGGTATTGTAAAGGGTGCACCAGATGTTTTGGTTTCTAAATGTAAAGATATTAAGTGAGATGAAGTATATCCAGTTATTCAAACTTGATCTGCTAAAGGTTATCGTGTAATTGCAGTAGGTACTAAGAAATTAAATACTAGAAATAAATTTGATGAAAGTATTGTTGAAAATAATCTTAATTTTTCTGGTTTAGTTGCTATGTATGACCCACCAAGACCAGAAACTAAAAATGCAATTTCTAAATGTATAGCAGCTGGTATTAAACCAGTTATGATAACTGGTGATCATGTTGATACTGCAGTCGCAATTGCTAAAGAAATTGGTATTTATAAAAATGGTGATAAAGCTATTTCTGGAGTTGAACTAAAAGCAATTTCTGATGAATATTTAATTGAAAATATTGCAGATTATAGTGTTTATGCAAGAGTTTCTCCAGAAGATAAATTGAGAATTGTTAAGGCATGACAAGCTAATGATCAAGTTGTTGCTATGACAGGTGATGGTGTTAATGATGCACCAGCATTAAAAGCAGCGGATATTGGTTGTGCAATGGGAATTACTGGAACAGATGTTGCTAAAGAAGCATCTGATATGATCTTGATGGATGATAATTTTAAAACTATTGTTGCTTCTGTTTCAAATGGTAGAAAGGTTTACCAAACAATTAAAAAGGTAATTCAAAATATTTTGTTATCAAGTATTGCTGAAATTATGATTATGTTTTTAGGAATAATAATCTTTAGATATGCATATCCAGAAGTATTGGGAGATGGTTATGATTTACACATCTTTGGTGCCTCACAATTATTATTAATTAATTTAGTAACTGATGGTTTTCCAGCAATTGCTTTGGGGATTCAAGGGACTAATGATGATTTAATGAATAGAAGACCTTTTAGTAAGTATGAAAGTATTTTTGCTAGAAGAATGGGTTGAAATTTATTATGACAAGGTTTTATGTTTGGTGCTTTAGGATTAGTTGCTTTTGCGATTGGAGTTGAGTACTGTCAAAATAATTGATTTGGAATTGGACAAAATTTATTAAATACATTAGAAAGTCAAGGTCTAAATTCTTTTTATGCAGGTAGTGCAACTGCATTTATTGCGTTAGGAATTGGAGTTTCAATTCATGCATTAAGTTTAATGTCAAATGAATCTATTTTTAAATGCAATGTTAAAAAAAATTGAATAGTTTATTCAGCAGTTTATGTAAGTATTTTAATAATTGCTTTTGTTAGTTTAGTTTCACCTGTAGCTTTAGTATTTGGAATGCCAAGTACTTTAATTGATCAAGGTTGACCATTAATTTTAATTGCTTTATTATTTGCATTATTTCCTTTATTAGTAATGGAAATAAATAAATTTACTTATCAAAGTATCCAAAAAGAAGTCATGAGCATTGCCACTGTTTCTAATTTTGAAATGATTAGAAGACCAATAAAAAGAAAAAGATTTTTTGCATTTAGAAAACGTAATAGAATACAAATTCAAAAAAACTCATTATAAATTGAGTTTTTTTTTTTTTTTTTAATTTTTTTAATTTTTTTTTTAAAAAAGATTTTTAAATGTTACTTTAAACACATATGGCGGGGCCGCCCAACGCTAGGGGGTTAGAGAGGGTGGGG
>CAMWUV010000086.1 GCA_947177535.1 uncultured Mycoplasma sp. | reverse complement strand
TTTACAGGAACTGAAACACCTCCACTTGTAAATTATCCATATAATCCTTTACCTAGTAATCCAGGAGATGGTGATTCAAACAATGGTAATAATTCAAATGGTGGATTAAGTGGTGGAGCAATTGCTGGAATTGTAATTGGATGTTTAGCTTTAGCTGCAATTATAATTGCTGTAATAGTGTTAGTAAGAATTAGATCAAAATCTAAAATAGCTGCTTAGTTAATAAAAAAGTAAAAAAGAAAAATCACTAGAAATAGTGATTTTTTTTTATTCTTTTAAAAGTAATGCAGGGGTGACTGTTTTTTTTTTTTTTTTTAGATTAAAATATATTTAACTTGGTTTTTTTGTGAAATTTTTCAGGATTTTGTATATTATGAATAAAAAATTAAATAAAAAGTTATTATTTTTATTATTTTCTTTTCCTTTGATTGCTTTACCAATTGGATTATCCACTTTAAATAATACATTCCATTCTATTTCTTTAGTTAATAGATCATTAAACATAAATGAATCAACAACTGATGATAGTATTAATTTGGAAAACGCATTACCTGTTGCTGATCAATCCATTAAAAGTTTTGGTGACTATATTGTTTCTTATGAAGATAATAATGTTTATCCAGTTAATGTAGTTCTTCCTATGTCTTCTAGTGAATTAGTAGATTCATCAAAAGCTGGTGGAGCAACAGTTGGAATGACAGAAAATAAACAAACTATAACTCTTACAACATATGCGGGTTTGTTACTTTGAAGTCATAAATTGGTAGACAACCAGTTATTAAAACAGTATTATAGTGAAGTTAAATCAGTAAATGATATCAGTTCTTTTAAGGTAATTAATTTTGCTTATTTAGAAAGTAAAAATATTTTATTTGTTCTTTTTGGAGAAGAAACTAATACTAGTAAAACTAATTTAGTAGTATTTGGGTTAGATATTAATTCTGGTTCAATAGTTGTACCAAGTGCAGGAAAGTTAGCAGACAATCAAGTGATTGCACAGGTTAGAGATAATTCAACTTTTATTTTCTTTAATTCTTCAGATCAATTGTTGGTAACTTCAGGTGATACAGTTAGTGATATTGCTAATTCAAGTAAAATTATGTCTTTTGATGTAAGTGGTGCAGGTTTTGCAAATGTAAAAGGAAATGATGATTCTACAAATAATTTTGGAACTCTGCCTGTATCAACAAGTTCTCCTGCAGTTGCTAATGTAAATGACTATTTTTTAGGTTTTTTACCAAGTAGTCAAAAGGGACTAAATTATTCATTGTGACTATATTCACCTTTACGTACTTCTGGTAGTGGAAATTTATCATATGCAACAGGAATTGGTTCTAGCACAGCAAAATCAATTGTACTAAACAAATATTTTAACTATTATGTTTTACCTCTTAGTGATAATTTTACTGTTACCAATAATGGTTTTACTGTAGTCAATAATAATAGTAGAGGATATTTGAGCAGTACTTTTCCAAAATATGAAGATATATATAAAAGATTTTTTTATACTGGATTATCAGAAACTAGTGGTACAACAACTGAAAGTCTTGGAATTTTATTAGATAGTGATGATGATATGTTTTCATCATTTGTAAATTTTAAATATACTGTTAATACTGGATCTTCACCTACTGTTACAGCTGGTAGTGGTGATATGTTTATGAATTATAGTACTGCAACTCTTACTGCTCCACAAAAAGCAGATTTGCCAGCAGATTTAGCAAGTGATGCTGATGTAAGTAATTATGAATTTAACTCAGTTGGTTATGATAAAGAATCAAATTTTGTGTACTTTAGTTTAAGTGGTGCAGAAGAAACAGGTGAAGGTAATGCTGCAACAGCAAATGGGAAATATTTAACTAACACAAGATATGTTGATTTAAAATCTGAAAATCTTTCAAAAGCAGTTTCAAGTGATGCATATATTGAAGATAATCCTTATACTTTATCAGATGTAAATTTTGAAACTTATGCTGATCAGGACAATCTTTATTTAACAAAGCAAACTATTGAAGGTGATAGAGGACAATGATTATCAACTACAGTTACTGACTTTAATGATGATCAAAAAGATTTTGAACCTACTAAATCTGCTATCAATTTTTCTTCAATAGAAAACTTTTCTAATGAATTAAAAAATTCAAAGGATTTAAATAATGTGATGCCATCATTGTTAGGAAATAATTTAAAAAGTTTAGATAAATTTTTGAATGATAAAGGTTTAATAGATATAGTTAAGTTCACAAGTGCTACTGGAAATGATGAAACTGGAGAAATAAATCTTCAAGCAGAAATTACATATGAAAATGATTTTGGTGATAATGTTGAAGATAATGGTTTTGTTTCATATGTTTCATACATTCATACAATCGGATTTACATCAGAAGATTTTTCATGAAATTTTATGCAAGATACTGAGAGTGCTGTAGTTACTATTAAAGAAAAATTTAATGCCCAAAAAATAATTGAAACTAATAATAAAGGTTGAGTTATCCAAAATCTATTGAAAGAAATCACTGTTAATAATCAAGTTTATGATTTTGAAAATTGATCAATACCAGAAGATGATGTAACTTTATCTAGTGGTGCTTCTAACAATAGTTTGAAAGTAGAAATTAATGTTCCAATTAAACAAATTGATGAAAATGGTTCAATTACAGATGGTATATTACCTGTTGGCTTCCCAAAAAATGAAGCAATTGTTTCTGTGACATATAATGGTTTTTCAGGAGATAGTGCTCCACCTTTTGTAAGATATCCAAACAGTTCAGATTCAGATGACAACTCTAATAATTCAAATTTTGAAAATGCATTGAATGGTGGAACAACAGCTAGTATTGTAATTGGTTGTTTAGCATTGTCTGCAATTATTGTTGCTGTTATTATAGTGTTAAAATCTAGAATAAAACTAAATAAAAAAGTTTAGTTAAAAAACACAAATTTATTAAAAATAAAAAATCACTGTATTACTATGGTGATTTTTTATTTTATTAAAGTGATTTTTTGTAAAAGAAAGTATTTATTTTAGCTAATTATTAATTAATATAATAATGTAACTAAAATATTATCTAATTTATGGAATTAAAAAATTACAATGAATGAAAAAAAAGAAATAAACACATCAGAAAATAATTTTAGTGATAACACTGATAATCAAAATAGTTTAGAACTTGATGAAGTTCAAAAAGAAACTTATGTAGCTGAAAAAGTTGAAAATAATGAAATTAATCAAAATGATAATTTTGATAGTGAAAAAAATAGGAATATAAATTTTGATTTAAAAGCAGATGGTTTAAAAATGTTTGCTGCAGCTACTAATTTAACTAAAAATTTTATTGTTAATCCTAATTTAAATTCTTCAAAAATAAAAAATAAAAATTCATCTGAATCAAATGATTTAAATAGTAAAAATTTTGAAATTAATTATTCAGCTTTAACAAATAATCCTATTGGTTTGTTTTATGATCATATTGCATTATCAATCAATGATGTAATTAATGATTTTTTTAATATTCAATTTAGTAAAAATAATGCTAGAGTTAACCAAATTAATGATTTTACTTCTCAAATGAAAGAAGTTAAACTTTCTATAATAGAAAAGAAAAAAGAATTAAAATACATAAAAAGAC
>CAMWUV010000085.1 GCA_947177535.1 uncultured Mycoplasma sp. | reverse complement strand
ACTACTAATATTTAAATAAAAAGTTTTTTCTAAAAATTTTTCACAAGAAAAAAGTAAATTAAAAGGCTTAATTTGCTTGTTTACAAAGTTAACGTGTTTTCCTTGAGCAAAAAATTTTTCATAATAATAATCATTTATATCTTCTTTATAAAAATTAACTTTAATTGTTTTTTGTTTATTATTACTATCCGTAATATTTATTTTTTTAATAACTGGACTTACTTTGATTGACTCAATAAAATTATTAGAATTAAAAGATCTGTGATTTGGATTTATTAAGGAAATAATTTTGCTTGTATCTTCAAAATAATAAACTTCATCTTTAAACTCAATGTTTTCATTTGCTAAAAACTCAGGATATATAAATGCTCTTTTATTAGCTTGTGTATTTAAATCAAAATAATTTGGATTTCTAAAAATAGTTTCCTCAATTTCTGGGATAATATCAAAATTAATATTTTTAGAATTTTTATTTAAATTTTTCTTAAAAATAAAATTTATATATGATGCTGAAAATATTTGGTTACTTTCAATATTTTTTACAGTAAATCATTCATAATTATTAGAAAATTTTTGACCATAATTATTAAAAGCAAAAATTAGTTTTTTAGCTTCATTTTTATTTTTTGTTTTGATTTGATTTTCAATTAATGCACCAGCCATTGAAAGTCTTGTTATTTGTTTATTAAAAAAAAATTCATCACATCTAATTTTATATAAATAGAGATTTTCTATTTTTTGATTAATTGCATATAAATTTTTTCTAAAATTAATTAATGCTTCAGAAATAGTTTCAAAAGCATTAATATAACAATCTTCAGGTTCTGAACTAGTACAACTATAAATGTTAAAAAAATAGTCAAAAAAGCTAAAATTATCTTTACTATTTATAACTAAACCTTTTTGAAAAACTTCTTCTGGAGATTTACAATCTATACGAAATAAAAATTTGGGAACACTGTCATCTAAGTTAGAAAAATACTCTGGATATCAATTTTGATTTAATTCATTACTCATTTTTTATATTTAAACAAAATATTTTTTTATTTCACTAACTCATTTTTTAATTCTAGGAATTGTTAGTTCTTCAAAATTATCATTATCTAAAGCCAACCCTAAAAACATTCCATCAACTACTGATTCAGATTTTGTGTATTTATAATCCTTATCTGAAACATAACCCACAATATTTGCATTTTTTGATTTTAAAATCTTATGCAATTTTGAAATAGAATCACAATATGTGAAAGCATAAACTTCACTATCTCCCATTCCAAAAATTGCAACAGTTTTATTTTCTACTTTTAATTTACTAAAATCAAAAGCTTCCCAATCATCTTGTAAATCACCTAATCCCCAAGTTGAAGTTCCAAAGATTAATTTATCATACTCATTAAGTTTTTCAGCATTAGTATTACTAACATTTAAAACATCAATATTTTCCAAGTTAAATTCTTTAGATATTTCAAAAGCAGCACTTTCAGTATTACCTAAAGTTGATCCATAAACAATTGCTATTTTCATAATGTATTAATTATAAAAAATCTTTTTTATTTTTTATATCAATCTATGTAATTTTTTTAAATCTAAAAATTAATGAATTCAAAAGAACACTAATTGAACTAAGTGACATAATAAGTGCAGCCAAAATTGGATTTATAAAACCAAATATTGCTAAAGCAATAGAAATAACATTATAGGAAAAAGCTCAAATCAAATTAAAAGTAATAAATCATCTAGTTTGTAAAACTATTTTAATAGTTCTATAAACATTATAAATATCACCATTTATCAAAATAATTTCACTAATTGATTTTGCTATTTCAGATCCTTGATTCATAACAATTTTTAAATCCGAACTTTCTAAAGCTAAAACATCATTTATTCCATCACCTACATAGCAAATAAAATTACCTTCTTTTTTAATATTTTCAATAATTTCTCTTTTTTCACTTGGATTAGTTTCAAAATAAACATTATCAAACTTTAATTCATTGTTAAGATATAAAGCAGTTTTTTTACTATCACCAGTTATTAAATAAGTTTTTATTTTTAATTTTTTAAATAATTCAATAGTTTTTTTAGCATTTGGTCTTAATTCATCAGTTAAGACAATAACAGTTTCAACTTTTTTATTTTTTGAAAATACTATAAAACTATACAGTTTGTTTTGATTTAAATTTGTTATTGCTTCATTTATCTTTTTTGATATAAAAAAATTTTTTTCTTTTACATAATGTAAAGAACTTATTAAATAGACATCTTTTTTTTCTTTGTAAACTATCCCAACACCAGGCATTTCTTTTATTTTCTTATTATCTATTTTTTGAGTTTTAAAATTTTTATTATTATTTAAAAATCAAGTAACATAAGATTTTGCTAGTGGGTGCAATGAAAAAGTTTCTAATTCAAAAATTAAAGATAAATTATTTTTACCAATTGTTTGCTCTACAATAAAATTTCCTGTTGTTAAAGTTCCTGTTTTATCAAAAGCAACAGCATTAACTAATTTAATTTTTTCAAAAACATCAATGTTATTTAATAAAATAGAATTTTTCAATGCTTTAGCAGAACCAACACTAATAGCAAGTGGAACTGCTAATCCTAAGCTGCATGGGCAAGCAATAATTAAAATTGTTACAAAAAGGTAAATTGATTTACTGATTTGGTCTAAAGAAACATAACCATTTACTGGATATTGTAGTTCACTTTCTCAAGTAATTAAATAATTTGAATCCAAATGTATATATCAATGATGAAAAACATTACCCAAAAAAAACTGTACTAAAAAGCCTAAAATAGCAAAAAATAAAACAATAGGTACAAAGATTTTTGATATTTTATCTGCTAATTTTTGTTGTTTAATTTTTTGAGATTGTAATTCTTCAATTTTTTCAATAATTTTATTTAAATAAGAATCATTTAATAAATTTGTAACTTTTATTTTTATTGCTTCTCCTAAATTTACTGATCCACTTAGTAAATTACTATTTTTTAATTTAACTACTGGTTTAGATTCACCAGTTATAATTGATTCATTTATTAAAGCTTTTTTTGACATTAAAATTCCATCTAATGGAATTTTGCCTTCTTTAGAAATTGAAATAATTTCATTTTTTCTAACTTCTTTAATGTGTTTTTTAATAATTTTTTTATTTTCAACAACATAAGCAAAACTATCTTGAAGATCTTCCAAACTAGATAAATCTTTATTTGCTTGTTTTCTTATCTTATCTGTTATTAAATCACCAATCATTAATATAGTAATAATAACTGGTCCTGATTCATACATTGTATCAATGTTCACAAAATTTTCATCATTTTTATAAATAAAATTAAATATCATTACTACAAAACTATAAAGAAAACTTACTCCAGTAGATAAAGCAATTAAAGTATTCATTCCCAAACTTTTTCATTTAAAAATTTCTTTATATGCATTTACATAATATTTTCTTCCAAAAATAAATTGAACTATTATTGAAAAAATAGCCATAATAATTTGAATAGCATAACCATTTATGGATTCAATTACTTGCTGGTTTTCTTTACCATGAAATGATACCATTATGAAAAAAATAACAAGAAGAAATAAACTTAAAACACAAGATAAAATTAATTCTATTTTTTTAGGAAAAATTTTATTATAAAAAGTACCTAATTTTTTTCTTGTGATATTAGATTTCTTCATAATCAAATTTTTTCTTAGATAAAAT
>CAMWUV010000084.1 GCA_947177535.1 uncultured Mycoplasma sp. | reverse complement strand
ATATTAAATATTTTTTTATTTTCATCCAATTCATAATTTATATTTTGGAAAATAAATTCTACAAGTTCATCAATAAATTCTGTTTCAAAAGTCATAACTAAACCTCTACCGCCTAATTCTTTGTTATATTTTTTATTTATATTTTCAATTAAGTTTTTAAGTGATTCAGAATTTGTTTTAATTAAATTAATATTTTTTTCTTTTAGTATTTTTTTACAAAGACTTTCATATTTATGATTAAGTATTTCTTCGATAATAGAAATGTTAGTTACAAAATTAAAAGGTACTATATTTTTTTCTCCAATACGATTATATATTTCTGGTCTTTTTAATGTTTGATAAAAGTGGAATTTTATGGCATCAAAATAAGTTTTTCTAATTTCTTCTTCTGATAAATTAATTTTTTCTAAGGCTTTTTCTGTACCTAAATTTGATGTAAATATAATAAAAGTTTCACTAAAATCTATTAATTCACCTTTAGAAGATGTCAATCTTCCATCTTCTAATATTTGTAAAAATTTGTCTAATATTTTTCCATGTGCTTTTTCGATTTCATCAAATAATAAAATTGAAAATGGATTATTTTTAACAGCATTTGTTAATTGTCCTCCAGTTTCATAACCAACATATCCTGGTGGAGAACCAATAAGTTTTTGATCACTATGTTCATGGTTATATTCACTCATATCAAATCTAATGAATTTTGATTCATCTCCAAAAACAAATTCAGTTAATGCTTTTGCAAGTTCTGTTTTACCAACCCCTGTAGGTCCTGCAAAAAATAAAATACCTCTAGGTTTTTTACTATTTGAAGATTGGGCAGCTCCTGCTAATCCAACAAAAGATCTTATTATTGTTTTTTTAACTTGTTCAATAGCATAACTTTGACCTTTAACTCTTTCTGATAAGCTTTGATGAATAGACTTTATTTTTTCTTTGTTGATTTTTTCTCATTCACTTTCTTTTTTATCAAAAGTGTACATATTGTATAAAGATCTAAAATCTTTGATGTCATCAATATTTTTTGATAATTTTATTAATTGCAATATTTGTCTAAAATTTAAATCACTAACAAGTGAAACTGCTTCTTGAATTTGTTTGTTGTTTTCAGAATTTAATTTAGTTTCTAATTCAAAAGCATCTTTCATATCTTTAATGAATTTTTCTTTTTCACTAAAATTAGGTCTCAAAATATTAACAAATTTTAGTTCAATGTTTTTATTTGTAAAAAGATTATTAATAGCTTCTTGATTTCTAGAAATTAATATAATTTTAATATTGTTATGTATATACTCTAAAAAACTAGAATTGTAATTGTTTGTTATTACACTCAATAAATTTGCTATGTTAGAATTTGAAAATTCATTATTAGATTGGTTTATTAAAATATCACTACAATCTATTATGTAAGCTAGTTTTTTATCAATCACATTTTCTTTATATAGTGAATTAACATCTGTTGTAATTTCATTGATAAATTGGTTTAGTGGTAGTGGTGCATCATTATCTAAAGGAAGGTTAGTTAAATCAAGTTTTTGATTTTCATTAAAATTTTCTGGTGAAATGTTGATTACATTACAACTTCCATTAAAATATTTAATACTTTTAAATTGATTTTTTACTAATAAATAAATAATAAATTCAGAAAGAGAAAAGTATCTGTTACTTTTAATTGAATTGCATTCTTTTATTTCATTTTTTATGTGATTTGAATAAATAAAATCATCAACATTTCCAGAAATAGAAATAACTGATTTACTCATTAATTTTTCTTTTAAAGTTTTTAATGATAAAAAATAAGACATTGCTTTCCTCCTAATTATTAAAATTTTTTTGCATTTCCAAAAGTTTTGAATTTGATATGTTTCTTGAAATTGTTTTATGCACTATTGTATATCCCATTTTATTAATGGATTCAAAAATTTTTTCTGATGTTTTTTCACAAGCATGACCAATATAATTACCTAATTGATATTTAATTCTTAAATTACCATCAATTATTATTTCTATAGTGTTTCCTTTTTGATTTCTTAATTTGAATTTTTTTCTTAAAATGCCATCAGTATCTAATTGTTTTTCTACATTATCTAGTAATTTGAATTTTTCTTTAGATTCAAGTTCATTAAATAATAAACTAGCTAGTTCATCAATTTTTATTTCTTCATTTTTTTTACTTGAAATATAAGCAAAACAATCATTTAACTCTTGTAGGCTATTTTTAGAATCTATAATTTTTTTTAGTTCAAATTCTAAATTATCATTTTTAAATTCTTGATCATCAATGTATTTGAATAAATCTTTTTTTATTTTTTTTGATTCTTCTTGTTCAAGATTATTATTTCTTATTTTTTCAATTTCTTCTAGTATATTTTTTTTACTTAGTTCTTTGTTTTCTTTTCTTAAGTTTGATATAGCATTATTTGCTATAACTCCTTCTTTAAGTATTATTTCTAAAATTTCTTTTTCTTCTTTTTCAGATTGTTTAATAACAAAATCAACAATATTTTTATTTGAAATTATATTTGCTACTTTTTTAGAAATACTGTCTAATTCTTTTCTGATATTAAAAGCATTGTTTTGTGATGTTTTAGAAATTCCTTGATACTTTGACAATTCTTTTTCTTGTTCAATTATTTGTTCTTTTTGTTTTTCTAAAAAATCAATTAGTTCTTTGTTATTTTCATTTTCACTAATTAATTTATCAATACAGCATATAGATTGATTTTTAATTAAATTTATTTCTTTAGTTATGTCATTAATTTCTAGTTGTAAATTTACTGAATGACTCATTTTTATACTCCCCACTTATTAATTATTTTTTTAATTTCTTCTTCTTTGCTATTTAAATCTTTTAAATTTTTAATTAAATTATTAATCTCTAGACTTGAAGATTCACTATTAAAATGTAGAAATTTATTGCAAATTTGCTTAGATTCAAAAAGAGTTTCAAATTCACTTTTGTTTATTTTATTTGAACTTTTTAACCATTCTAAAATTGTTTTAAATTTTTTATTAACTTCATCCTGATTAATTTCACTATATAAAGCTATTTTGCTTTCAAGAAGTAGTCGCATATTTGCTGCTTTTAAACTAATTCATCTTTAGTTTTTTCAATCATTTCTAAAGTTGATTTTCTTATTTTTTCATCAAAAATATTTGATATTTTTTCATGGTTTAATCAATAAAAACCTTTAATTATTTGATCTCACTCATTTTTGATTTGTCCAATTTTTGAATTATCTATATTTTTATTTTCATTTATGAATGATTTCATTTTTTGGAATCTTTTTTCTTCTGCAGAAACTTTGAAATAACTATCTTTTTTTGAATAATCAAATTTATAAAAATCATTTAATTTTTTTTGAATTTCATCCTTTATCTCAAATTCTTTGAATTCATTTTCAAATTTTCTTTTGTTTTCTGAATCATATTTAAATAATTCATTAATAAATTTAGGAAAATTTTCATTTTGAAAAAAGTGATTATTTAATGTAATTTTTTCAAAATCCTTGTAATCTATATTGATCTTTGATAAAAAACTTATTATTTGACTAAAAGAATTTTCATCAAATATTCTATTATCTTGCAATATTTGTTTAGCAGCTAAATAGCAAAAAGTTTTAAAAATTTCAGGAATATTATTTATATTTTTTAATAAAGAATTTCAGTCTAATTCATGAATTATCTTATTTATTATTTCATTTTTATAAACTTCATCAAAATTAAATAAGTTTAAAAA
>CAMWUV010000083.1 GCA_947177535.1 uncultured Mycoplasma sp. | reverse complement strand
CATCATATGCATAATTATCCCCGCCTTGAATTCCAAATAAAATATCACCATTATATGAAAAAATTGCTTCTGATCCACCTTTAGATTTTGGACTTGCAAATGAATTTAAAACATTATTTGAATCTGTGTTTAAATAATACAAGTTTTTTGGTAAATCATTAATTAAGTTTTTATATGTTTTAGAATATTCTATTTCAGATATAACAGGATTAATATATGTATTAGATAAACCAGGTTGCAAATCACCTGAATTTATATTTTCATCATTAGTTTCGACTAATCTTGCTATTGAATATAAAGTTCTAGAGTCATCAACAGCTGAAACTTTTTTAACATAATTTTCATGATTTTTTATAGATTCAATTATTGTTTTTCAACTATATTTTGTACTGAATTCATCTCATTCATTCCCATCAATTGTTTTATAAGCAAATCCAAAATTTTGTAAAAAATAAGGAACACAATAATTTAATAAACCACCATTTGGATCAATTTTATTCTTATCTTTTTCATATGCTTCTTCTAAAGAGTAAGTTAATAAAATAGATCTTACTTGTGGAGTAAATAAGGTTAATGCATCTGAAGCTGTTTTAATCATTTCATTAGTTTGCATTCCATTTTCATCTAATTTGTGCAAATTAAAATTTGATCAATCAATTGGTAACAATTGACCTTCATTAGCCAATTTAACAGTAAGGTATGTTGAGGGAACTGCAATGTCATAATTGGTTAAAAAATTTCTTTCTAAATCTTCATTAGTTGAAAAAGTTCTATAATTAAAATTATCAATTTTGATTCCATTAAATCCTATTAAATTTTTACTTTCTAATTCATCTAATAAATCTTGAGAAATATAACTTTCAAAATTAGCAAAATAAAATCCTTCATTTGATGAACATGATGCTAAAAGAATAGGAAATAAAAAAGAAAAAAATGGAGAAAAAAGAATTTTAATTATTTTTTTCATAAAATTTTATTTTTAGATTTTACTTTATAAATTTTAAATCCAGCAAGGATTAAAGTACCAAAAATAAATAAAATCACTAATAAAGCACCAAAAGTAACGATTCAAGCTTTAATACCTTTAGCTGACAAATAAATTTTAGTAGCTATAGTTCTAAAGTTACCACTAACTAATAAAGTAATAACAAAATCATCAAAACTAATTGCAGTGACTATTATTGCTGCAGCAATAATAGATGGATAAACATGTGGTACTATTACTTTCATAAAAGTTTTAAATTTTGATGCACCTAAATCATTTGATGCATTAATTAAATTATTTTTCAAAGATGCCATTCTTGGATAGATAGCAACAATAGCATATGGAGTACAAAAAGATATGTGTGCTATGACTGTTGTTGCATATCCATAATCTAATCCTAATGGAATTCAAATAACTGCAAATAATAAAGACAAACTAATTCCTGCAATAATGTCTGGTATGGAAATGTTTATTGAAGATGCTGATCTTATAAAATTTTTTGTTTTTTGTTTTGCAGATCACATTCCAAAAGCTGTAAATAAACCTATGATGACAGAAATTGGAGTAACAAGAAGTGCTACTAAAACTGAATTTAATAGATTTGCTAAAAAACCATCACTGCTTAAGTCAGTAAGTAGGGATATTCAATTTTCACCAGTTGCCCCATCACTAAAATTTAAATTTATATTTCCTTTAATACTTTGTCCATTAAAACTTAATGCAACAATAAAAATTAAGGGAATGTAAATTAAAGATAATAAAAAATAAATATAAGTTTTTCTAAAAAAAACAAGAACTGAATTTAATGTAATTTTATGCATTTAAGTTTACCTTTTTCATTTTTTTATAATGTTTAATAGTTTTTGGAATTAAAACAGCAACTGACCATAAAACTAAAATAATTAAACAAACAACTAAAGAAAGTGTTGCAACTCTTGCTAAAGCTATTTGACTTGCAGTTCCTTCAAGTCCTTTATCTAGCAGAATACTTCCAATTAGTTCACCATTATTTGAATTATCCATAAATTGAGTAACTCCAGCAGTTGTTAGAGTTGGTAAAAAAATTAGTGTAATACCACTAAAAATTGCATTTTTTGTGTATGGTAAAATAACTTGAAAAAATGTTTGAATACAATTTTTACCCAAATCTCTACTTGCTTCTAAAAGATTTTTAGGAATTGTATTTAAAAAAGTATAAATTGTTAAAATAAAAGTAGGCAAATTTACATATACTAAAGCAATAATTGTATAAATTAGTCCATATGTACTATTTGATTGCCCATTAATAAAATCAAAAATTTCTTTTAAACCAACAAGTTTAATTAAAAAACTTATTCACATTGGAGATGTCATTAAAGAAATTGAAAATATTTTAGCAGGAATTGATTTTGAAAGAGACAAAAAATATGCAAAAAAATAACCAATAAAAACACAAGCAGCAGTTACTATGATTGCTACTAAAAAAGATAAACCAATTTTTTCTCAAATTGTTTTACCTAAAATTGATCAGTTGTTTTCAATTCCAATTGATTCATTTGTAGATGAATCAATTGTTGGCTGAAAGGGTTTTATAAAAACTAGAATTAAAGGAATAACTATTAGCAGAATAGTAATTAAAAAATAGGGAGCTAAAAGTAAAAATTTAGAAATTATTTTTTTATCAGTGTTAAAACTTAATTTTGAAAACATAATTATTTTTTTATTCCTTTATTTTTTAAATTTTTTTTATTTTTAATTTCTTTCATTTTTTTCTTATACACATTTTTTGTTATGATTTCAAACTCACTTGTTTCATCAACATAAGTATCATTTTCATCATCCTTCTTCATCAAATGCATATCCTCATTATCTCAATTTAAATATATTTCTTGTTCTTGCTTAACTCTATTAACAGCTTCAAGTTTTATAAGAGTTCCTTCATAATCACAAATTAATTCTCACATTAAACCTTTGTATGTTGTTTCTAATACAGTTACTTTTATTTTTCCCTTACCTTGTGAAACTACATCAAAATCTTCAGGTCTAATCATAATGTTAACTTCTTCACCATCTTTAAAATTACTGTATTTTGAATCAACTTTTAAAACTTTATCAAAAAGTTTAACTTTATTTCCTTTTAAGTAAGTGCCATTTAAAATATTTGCTTTACCTATAAAGTTTGCAACTCAATTATTTGCAGGAAAATCATAAATTTCATTTGGTTTACCAATTTGTTGAATTTTCCCTTGAGACATAACTATAATTTTATCTGATAGTGTTAATGCTTCTTCTTGGTCATGAGTAACTAGGATGAAAGTAATTCCAAATTTTTTATGAAGATTTTTTAACTCTTGTTGCATTTGTGATCTTACTTTTGCATCCAATGCACTAAGAGGTTCATCTAATAGTAGAATTTCTGGTTTTATAACTAATGATCTAGCTAGTGCCACCCTTTGTTGCATTCCACCTGATAAATCATTTGGCATTTTTTTATTTTTTCCTTCTAGACCAATAATTTTAATAATTTTGTTAACTTCTTCACTAATTTCTTTTTTAGTTAATTTTCTTGTTAATCTTTTTTTATCAAATCATTCTTTTTCTTGGTATGGATAATTTTGTCAATATGAAATTCAATAGTCTAAATCATCTGCTTTGTAATTTAAGTAATTGATTTTGTTTTTAATTATTAAGTTAATTCTATAAGCTTTTTCATATTTTAAATATTTTTGAATTAATTGATCTTGATTTTTACTGTTTAATTCAATATTTTTATTAATTTTTAAAAAGCTTAAAGT